>JAJRTP010000104.1 GCA_024278255.1 Chloroflexota bacterium
AGACACTTCCACATTGCCCATTTGCCCGGCTTGCCCGGTCAGCGCGTCTACCAATGCCTGATCCTGCAGCACATTGGTGACGGGACGCCCTACCACCTCGGCCGCTTTCAGGCCAAAAATCTGTTCGGCCGAGCGGTTGATGAGCAGAATGCGTTCCGTGTGATCGGTGACCACGACGGCATCGGACGTGCTGGCCAGGACGGCGGCCAAACGGCGACGGCCGCCTTCAGCGGTGGCGTAGAGACGGGCATTTTCCACCAATACGGCCGTTTGCCCGGCCATCGTCTTCAGCAACTGCCACTCCTTCTCGTCAAAACTGTGGGCGTGGCGGTAACCCAGCCACAAAATCCCCTGGAAGCGGTCGTGGGAGCGCAGCTGCACCGCCATCAGGGAGGGCACCGGCGCCACTTTATCCAGTTCCAGGGCTGTCTGGATTTCTTCCGGAGTGGAGAGGATGAGTTCCGGCGTTTGGCGTAGTTTGCTCATCAGCGTCCGATCCAGGGCAGCCATTTCTGGCGCAGCCGACCCTTCGCCGAAGGTCAACGGCCGTCCCCCGCTGGGATTGAGTACCACAGCCCGCGCTCCGGCAGCCCCCGTCCCCCGCACCGCGCCGCGCAGCACTTCGGGCAGGCCCTGGTTAATGTCAATCGTCGTGGCGATGGCCTGGCTGACGGACAGGAGCAGGGACAGTTCATTTAACTGCTTGCGTGTGGCCCGCTGCATTTGCACAAAGGCCCGGTTCAGATCACCAATCTCATCTTCCCGTTCTACTGTTTGCGTGGAGGACCAGTTATCTCCGTTGCTCATTGTGTTGGCGGCCGTAACCAGTTCGCTCAATGGTTCTGTTACCTGCCGTTCCAGATTTTTTACGCCGGCGTAGGTGAACAGAACGGCCGAAGCCATCAACACCAGCAGCAGGGGCACAATTACCACTACGGCCTGGCGCAGCACCACGCTGTACGGCTCTACAGCGGCTACCGTCCAGGATTGGCCGGGCACGGCGCTGGTAACGATAAAGGCGCGTGAGCCATCTTCCAGCCAGGTGATGTACGCGGAAATATCTGACTCTCCGGCGATGGAAAGCGGTTTGGCGTCTGATAGCAATGTTTCAGCGCCTGACAGGGCGGCGACACTGCCTTCTGTGTCTACCAGATAGCCGCGGTCTTCGGTGGTAGATATGATGAGGGTGTTGTGGTTGGGGGCGCGTTTGAAATAGCCGGATACCTGAGATTCAGCATTTGGCGCGGCGGGGTCCAAGTCCTGAAGGGCCGCGTCACCGGCGATGTCGTCAGCGCTGGAGGCCATTTGTCGCAGCAGGGCTTGGCTGGCGGACAAACTGATGAGAAAGTAGACGACGATAATGGTCAGGCTAATCGTCACCACGGAAAAGAGGGCGTAGTGGCTGATGAGTTGGCGTTGTAAACTGCGTTGGTCAGGGGAGGGGGTTAACGGCCGTTCAGGGCGTAAATCCGGCACAGCCCGCAAAATGCCCATGACGACCAATCCGGCAATAACTGCTTCAATCAGATAAACGATCAGGTTAGCCCGCATGACGACCAGGGTTTGATCCAGGGCGGTCAGCCAGGGAGCGTTTGCTGTAGTCATAGCGGTCAGCCCGGATAACAATGTAAGCAAGAAGGCGGCCAGAATCCCGGCGACTACTGGCTGTCGCAGCCAGCGGTACAGTTGTCCCTGGTAATGCTGCTGCATGAGGCGGGCGGCGAACACGGCCGTAAAGCCCATATTGAACAGAATCAGCACATTTTGGGATTGGCCCAGCATCATCCCCAACCCGCCGCTGACGCCAATGAGGAAGACGGCCGTAACCGGCAAGAAAGCGGCAGCCAGCAGCACAGGAATTAAAGCCACAAGAGTTAAGGACGCCGCCGGCAAATTGGCTGGTAAATCGGGGAATAAATTCAGGGGAAACAGCAGCCCGGCAATCAGCGCCAAAACGGCCAGACCCAACGTCCAATTTCGCTGCCGGGAGGAAAAATGGCGAAAATCAGCGCGGTAGGCGTAAAACAAGACGACTGTCAGGGCCAGGTATAGTATTAAAAGCATAATCTCTTGCCTGCGGTCAAAGCAGTTCAAGTGGATGGAAATGGTTCCTCAAAATGCCCACAGGCGTCGTAACTTTACAATAATAAGCGGATTTGATTATAACATGCGTAAACTGGCATAGCAATTGGCCTGACCGAGCCTGGTACAAATGTTTGTCTTTTGGCGCATTTCCAATTATGATCCGGCGCAATGGACTCCCGCCGTCGAACTTACGCTATCCTCATAGGTATTATTTTGTTGACGCTGCCCTGCTATGTGCTGGGGGCGGGGTTGTTGTATATTGCCCCGGGATTGGGTGACGATAGCGGGCTGGAAACGCCGGTTGCGCCGCCGGATACGACGGCCGTCCCGACGAACACAAATACGCCGCTGCCTTTGCCGCCGACGTTAACCAGTGTGCCCACCACCACGCCCGGCACGCCCACCGCCAGCCCAACCTTGCCAGCCACGCCGGAACAATTCGAGACGCCTACCCTCCCGCCTACGTTTACCCCAACCAACACGGCCACGCCGACGCCTACGCTCCTCCCCACGTTCACGCCCACATTTACCCCGTCGCCTACCTGGACGCCGCTGCCCAGCGCCACGCCGACGGTCACGGCCACGCCGCTGCCCAGCGCGACGCCGACGAATACGGCCGTACCCGTCTGCCCCGTGCAGTTTGAAGGCCCCGCATTGGAAGGCACAGATTTTGTTTTGGTGACGGGGGATGTTGGCGTGATAGTGACAATTGTAAACCAGACAACCGGGGACACACTGGGCAGCGTGGTTCTTCAGGCTGCGCCCGGCCACCTTTGCCCCGGCTTTTCCGATTTCAGCCCGCCGGATAACTTGAACCAACTGCTGTCAGCCGGGCATCTTCTGGAGGCGCAGGGCAGCGATGGCACGACGGCCACGATTGTGGTGCAGGCCGTGCCGCCAACAGAGACGCCGCCGCCTTCGCCAACACCGTAGGGCATTGAGAGATTGGTTCAATCTTGAAGACTTGTTCTGAGGGTCGAGGAATTGAACCAATCTAAAAAGGGAAAATATGGATACATTCAAAATCTTACAGAGATTAAGCGAAACAGCCGGGCCGTCCGGTCAGGAAGATGAAATTGCGGCCGTCGTGGAAGAGTTGTGGCGGCCGTATGTGGCTGAGTTCAGCCGGGATCGGGTGGGCAACCTGATTGCCGTGCGGCGGGGCAGTGGCGAAGAGCCGCGCCGCCGTGTCTTGCTGGCAGCGCACATGGATGAGATTGCCTTGATGGTCAGTGAGATTGTCAGCCACGACGGCAACGGCTTTCTGCGGGTGACGAATGTGGGGGGTGTGGATAAACGGCATCTGTACGGTCAATTGGTGACGGTACACGGCCGTAAACCCCTCCACGGCGTCATTGGCAGCCTGCCTGCCTTTATGCTGCCCCCGGACAAGCGGAACAAACCATTTGATTTTGAAACGCTGGTAGTGGATGTGGGGCTGCCCCTGACCGATGTGGAAGCGTTGGTGGATGTGGGCGATTTTGTCAGTTTTCGTCAACCGTTACGCAAATTGCTGCACGGCCGTGTCGCCGGCAAGGCGTTGGACAACCGGGCTTCCGTGGCGGCCGTCACTATTTGCCTGAAGCAGCTCAGCCAGCGGGAACATAGTTGGGACGTGATCGCCGTGGCCACTTCGCAGGAAGAAACCCGTCTGCTGGGGGCCTTCACCAGCGCCCATTCGCAGCGACCGGATACGGCCGTAGCCATTGACGTCACCTTTGGCAAAGGCCCAGGGGCCAACGAGGACAGCACATTTGAACTGAATGGCGGCCCTGTGCTGGACATCGGCCCCAACGTCAATCCCGGCATGTACCGCGCTCTCAAGAAGGCGGCCGAGCGGCTGGAGATGAAGGTACACGACGGCACGCACAGCCGGGCCAGCGGCACCGACGCCTTTGGCCTGCAAATTGCCCGCGAAGGTATCCCCACCGGCCTTGTTTCCATCCCCTTGCGCTACATGCACACGATGGTGGAAACCATCGCCCAAAAAGACGTGAAACGCAGCGGCCGTCTTTTGGCTGAATTTATTGCCGGATTAGATGACGACTTTTTAGCGAAAATGGAAAAAGAGATGATGGAGGAGGGAGCATGAACGAACTTCTAAAAAATCTCACCGAAGCTGTCGGCGTATCCGGCGCGGAGAAGGCAGTGCGGCTGCTCATCCGGGATTTGATTGCGGAGCATGTGGATGAGTGGCGCGTGGACAGCATGGGTAATTTGATTGCCCTGAAGAAAGGTACGGGCGCGTCTGATTTGCGGGTGATGGTGGACGCGCACATGGACGAAGTGGGCTTGATCGTCAGCGGCTATGACAGCAATGGCACGCTTAAGTTCAGCGGTATTGGCGGGTTTGACGACCGCTCGCTGCTGGGCAAGGTGGTGCAGGTTGGCCCCAAAAAGCATACCGGCGTGATTGGGGCGCGGCCTATTCACCTGTCCACGGC
>JAJRTP010000011.1 GCA_024278255.1 Chloroflexota bacterium
CAGCCGGTCATATCGCTCCCGAATCGGCGCAATTTCGGCAATCACCACTTCCGCCACCCCCTTCTTCAGGTCGCCATAGCCTCGCGCATCGGCAAAATCAGCCAGAACCTCTGCTTCACTCTTGCCCGTCACCGCCTTGTAGATGCCCAGCAGATTGTTCACGCCTGCCTTCTCCGGGTCAGCGGAAAAGACAATTTCCCGCCCGGAATCCGTCACCGCCCGCTTGAATGAACGCTCAATCTCCTTCGGCTCGTCTCCCAAGCGGATGGCGTGGCCGCGCACGGCCGCCAGGCTTTTGGACATCTTCGCCAGCGGGTTATCCAGTCCCATCACCCGCGCCCCCGCCTGGGGAATCACCGGTTTGGGGATGGCGAAGAAGTCACGGCCGTACAAACTGTTAAACCGCTGGGCAATATCCCGCGTCAATTCCACATGCTGCTTCTGGTCCTCGCCCACCGGCACTTCATCCGCATCGTAAAAAATGATGTCCCCGGCCATTAGCACCGGATAATCCAGCAGGCCGGTCAGGACACTTTCCTGTTTGGCCGCCTTATCCTTGAACTGGGTCATCCGTTGCAGCCAGCCCAATGGGGTGATGCAGTTGAGTAGCCAGCACCCTTCCGCGTGCGCCCGCACGTGGCTCTGGATGAACAACGTACTTTTGTCCGGATCGATCCCCGCCGCTAGCAGCCACGCCGCCAGCGAGCGCGTCTGAAAGCGTAGATCGTCCGGGTCCTGGGGCACAGTCAGGCTGTGTAAATCCACAATGCAAAAGAAATTTTCCTTTTCTTCCTGCCCGGCCACCCAATTTTTGATCGCGCCCAAATAATTGCCCAAATGAAGATTTCCCGTTGGTTGTATACCGCTGAATACTCGTTTTTTACTCATGGTTCACCATAAAATGGTAATTGGGTAATTGGGTAATTGAGTAATTACCCAGTCACCCAGTTACAAAATCCCTTGTTCCGCTCTATCCACGGCCGTCAACAAAGCCGAAGCCTTATTCATACATTCCTGATACTCACCAGCCGGGTCGCTGTCCGCCACAATGCCCGCACCCGCCTGCACGTAAAGCATGTCACCCTGCATCAACATGGTGCGGATGGCAATGCAAGTATCCATACTGCCATCATAACTGAAATAGCCCACCGCACCCGCATACAGACCGCGCCGTTCCCCTTCCAGTTCCTCAATGATTTCCATCGCCCGCACTTTGGGCGCGCCGCTCACCGTGCCAGCCGGGAACGTAGCCCGCATCAAGTCAAAAGCGTCCATCTCCGGCTTCATGCGACCTACCACGTGGCTGACAATGTGCATCACGTGGCTGTACCGTTCAATCGTCATCAAATCGCTGACCTGCACCGTGCCGTACTCGCTGACCCGGCCAATATCATTACGCCCCAAATCCACCAGCATCACATGTTCCGCCCGCTCTTTGGGATCGGCCAGCAGTTCTTCTTCCAGCGCCTTGTCTTCTTCCGGCGTCTGCCCCCGGCGGCGCGTCCCGGCAATGGGGCGCACTGTGGCAATGCCGTCTTCTAGCCGCACGTGAATCTCCGGCGACGCGCCAATCACCTGTAAATCATGGTCGGCAAAATTGTAATAGAACATATAAGGGGACGGATTGAGCATCCGCAGCGCCCGGTAGACAGCAAAAGGATGGGCCGTCGTGCGGCGGCCAAACCGCTGACTCAACACCACCTGGAAGATGTCCCCGGCAGCAATGTACTCCTTAGCCTGTAGTACCATATCTTCGTACTCTGCCTGGGTTTTGTTGCTGGTCAGTATCTCGCTTTCTTTGTTGGAGGATACACCCCAGCGGGTTTGCGGAATAGCGGGTAACACCCGTAATAATCGTTCGCTCACCCGTTCAATCCTCTGAATTGCTGACACATACGCCGCTTCCACATCCCCATCCACGTGGGCGTTGGACAGAATCATCAGCCGGTGGCGGGCATGGTCAAACACCACCAGCGTATCGGCCAGGAGGAAGATGGCGTCGGGGATGTCCAGGGGGGCTACGGCCGTATCCGGCAGCTTCTCAAAAAAGCGCACCACATCATACCCCAGATACCCCACTGCACCCCCCTGAAAACGAGGTAAATCCGGCAGGTCGGCCGGCCGAAAACGAGACATCTCCGCCCGGATCACATCCAGAATATCCTCCCCCTCAGCCAACTCCCGCGTTTCTGTCTGCTCACCACGCCTATCCGTGACCATATTCCCTTTCAACGAAATCGCGCCGCGCGGATTTACGCCCACAAAGGAATACCGCCCCACCTGCTCGCCTCCCTCCACCGATTCCAGCAGAAAAGAGTTGCGAAACTCATCCATCAACTTCAAATATACCGAAACCGGCGTCTCCAAATCGGCAGCAAACTCCCGGTACACGGGAATCAGATTGGGTTCCCCGGCAGCCATCTCCCGGAACGCTTTTAAGGATGGCGTGTAGACATTTTTAATATCCATATTTTCAGTTTTCAGCGTACAGTTTTCAGTGTTCAGTTTTCAGCGCCAATTACAGACGACTGAAAACTGAATACTGATTACTAGAGTTATTTCAGAATAAGAGGGAAAGACAGATTACCCCTTTCCCCATTTTTGAACCTTAATAAACATAGCGACTCCTTTTTGCAAAGTTGACTAAACCGGCAACGGCAACAACCCGTTCAGTATGCAACTTGCG
>JAJRTP010000105.1 GCA_024278255.1 Chloroflexota bacterium
CCTTAAAAGTAGCAACTTTACGAGGATGGGGTAGGGACGATTGTCATCATTTATTGCCAAAGAATGTCATAACGTGGCAATTTCGATGAGGTTGTAGTCAGGATCGCGCAGGTAAATGGAGGTGATGGGGCCGGCTGCGCCGGTGCGGGCGACGGGGCCTTCCAGGATGGGGATACCCAGGTTTTGGATGTGTTGGATGGCTTCTTCCAGGGGTGTTTCGATGAGGAAACAAAGATCGGCGGAACCGGGTGTGGGGTGGGCGGCTTTGGGTTCAAATTCGCGGCCGGCCTGGTGCAGGTTGATTTTTTGTTGGCCGAAATGGAGCGCTTTACGGCCGTTGCCAAAAACCACCACTTCCATCCCCAAAACGCGGCTGTAAAAGTCACAAGTGACATCCAAATCTTTAACAGTCATAACCAGATGATCCAGGGCTGTTACTTTCATCTCACGTATCCAACATATTCAGGGTTGTCCAGTTGGACATCCAGTCGGTTTGTTCCGGCATCCGGCTGTCCAGGGCAGCTTGTTTTACGGCCGTCGTATCCACAACTACCCGGCGCAATTCCGTACTGACAGAGCCATTGTCGTAAGTAACGATAGCGTATTCTGCCCAGGGCATGATAGTGGGGCCATTGCCGGTAAAAGGCATTTCTGCAAAAGGCATCCCCACACTGCCGACGTTGACCAGCATCAGCCCTTTGTGCTGGCGCAGCATTTGTACGTGGGTATGGCCGCCGGCCATAATGGTGGCTTGGTGGCCGTTCAGCATTTCGTCCAATTCAGCAGGCGTCGTGGTAGCAAAAATGTTTTCCACGTTAGAGCGGGGAGAGCCGTGAAAACAAAGCAAATGCGTATCCGGCCCCAAACCAAACTTCAGGATGGGGGCAGATTGGCCCAGGAATTTGTAATCATCCGGTGTAAGCTGGCCGCGGCACCAGGAGAGTGTATCGGTGAACCATTGCGTACCGCGCATATAAGCGTGCCCCAATGTGGGTTTAAATAGATAGGTCTCGTGGTTGCCCATGATGCAGGGGCAGCCTAATTGTTGGAGACGAGTAACGACTTCATGGGGCTGCGGGCCGAGGGTGGCGGCATCTCCCAGAAAAATGATTTCATCAATGTTTTGCTGGTCAATATCGGCCAGCACAGCTTCAAATGAAACCAGATTCCCATGAATGTCGGAGATGAGAGCAACACGAATCATTATGAATCTTAAGCAGACGTCAGGGAGGGCTGTTTGCTGGTTTGCGCCTCGCGTTGACGGATAACTTCGTAAAGGATAACGGCCGTAGCCACTGATAAATTCAAACTGTCCACCAGGCCAAACATGGGGATGGAAAGCTGCACGTCTGCGGCGTCGAACCAGGCATCGCTCAGACCGTGCGCCTCGCTGCCCATGACGATGGCGATGGGGCCGGACAGGTTGACGGAAGTATACAACTCCGTGGCGTCTGGCGTAGTGATAGCCACGTGAATATGTTGGCGACGCAGCCAATCGATAACTTCATCCGTGGTTGCTACAGCAACCGGCACGGAAAACAGTGCCCCCAGGCTGGCCCGGATAGCATTGGGATTGTGAACGTCTGTGCCCTGCCGGGTGTCATCTTCGCTGATGATGACGCCATCTACTCCGGCAGCGTCAGCGGTGCGCAGGATGGCTCCCAGGTTGCCCGGCTTTTCCCCGCCTTCGATGATGACCAGGAAGGGGGTGGGGCTAAGAGGGATGTTGGATAACGGCCGTGTCAGATAAGGAATGACCATGAGAATACCGCCGCTCTGTCCCCGGTAGGCCATCTTGGCAAAAACGGCAGGCGTCACTTCGTACAACCGGGTTTGACTGGTTTCTTCCAGGCGGTAAAGCTGTTGGGTGACGGCCGTGGCTTCTTCCCCGGTGATGAGCGGCGGGCAAATGTACGCTTCCACCGGCAAAATGTGGCAGTTTAACGCCCGGCTGACTTCGCGGACGCCTTCCACAACGGTTAGTTGTTGGGCGTCCCGCTGCTGCCGGTTATTCAGCTTCACCACATTTTTGATGCGGGGATTTTGTAAACTGCTGATAGATTGAGGCATTAAATTTTATTTACCGGAAATTTTAGTCCTAGCACTGCACAATGTTCTGGGCGCTAAACGATACAAACAGGTTAATGGATAGCGGGGGCAAATGTCAAATTAAAATTTTCCGCGCCGGTAGGCTTCTTTGTTGGCCAGATAGTTGGTGACGGCCGTTTCCCCCATTTGCTTTTGCTTCTCATTGAGCGGGCCAAACACTCTGGCCGGTACGCCCAGGACCAGCGTTCCCGGTGGAATGTCCATCCCTGGTGAGACCACCGCACCCGCAGCGACCACCGCCCCAGCTCCTACGTGCGCGCCGTCCAGCACAATGGCGCCCATGCCAATTAACACGCCATCTTCCACCGTGCAGCCGTGGACAATAGCTCGGTGGCCGATGGTAACGCGGCTGCCCACAATGCAGGGAAAGCCTTCTGATACGTGCAGTACCGCGCTATCTTGCACGTTGGATTGAGCGCCGACTCGAATAGGCGCTTCATCGCCGCGCAGCACCGCGCCAAACCAGATGCTGACATCTTCGCCTAAAATGACGTTGCCCCGGACGACGGCCGTATCCGCCACCCAGGCTGTTTCGGGAATAACCGGAGAAATTTGTGGTCCTTTCATTTAATCTTCATCAAACAGCGTGATAAAACCAAACTGCCGTTCATGTTTGGCCGCAGCCTGCACATAATCTTTGGCAAAGAATTTTTTGATATGGTTGGCGATTGCTTCATAGAAAGGGCCTAGTTCCGACACAGGTTTATTTTCCGGGATTTTAACTTCCTGCCCCTCCGGGCCTAATTTAACAACAAAATAGGGGCCGACCTTTTTAATGAAGAAGCTCATCACCAGCGAGAGCGGATATGCGCCGGAAGGTTCCGAAACCGTCAATTCCACGCCAAAATGCCAGAAAGATTCCTGATCCATGCGCATCGCCCCGGCCAGGGCATAAAATTTATTGTTAGGGTCTAGCTCCTCTCCCAAGGGAATGTACGTTATTTCTCTATCCTGCGGCCATTCAAAATACTCGATCATGCCCATAACCAGATCACGCGCAAAATTACGGCATGTGTCTTCATAAGCATAAAATGCCTTGCGTGCGTTGCTGTATGACTGGATGATCTCTTCATATTTGGACATAATGCAGCCTCCTACCTTTCATACTATGCACTTTATTTCATTTACAGGTTTTTGACAAGCAAAATTAACGCGACTGATCGTTTAGGCCGGGCGCCAGCATATTTTCTTCTGTTGACCAGACCGTGGGCGACAGATAGGGTTTCTTTTCTTCGTCATCCAGCCATTGACGTATCAGGTAAAAACCTATCCAGGTGAAGATAATACCACCTAAGCTCCAATGAATCATCGCCCCCACACTTTGATCACTCAATGTTAGCCCTTTAAACTGGATGCTGGCTGGGTAGTTATAAATCGTTGCCGTGGTAAACAATAAAATTAGACCGACGAGTTTGACGGGCAAAGCCCCAACCAGCGTGTAGCCAATGCGCATGATAGGGGTCATGGGTTCGTGGAGGCGAGGGGAGACGGCCAGAATGTGCCACCAGTAGAAGCAGGCGGCCAGGAAAAGAAGGGCCATGCCCAGCCCGTGCAGCCACTCGTGACGAATGGTGAACTGGTGGAATTGTGGATCGTAGCCCAGCCAGAAGATAATGAGAAAGAGAAACCAGGCCAGCGCCGGCCGGGTGAGTTGATAAAAAGCGGCCCAAAATCGGGGATGGCCATCCGGCAGTTGGCTTAAGGTTGTTTGGTA
>JAJRTP010000106.1 GCA_024278255.1 Chloroflexota bacterium
AAAAAGAGATTTTTGAGTGCAAAGATTATCAGCGATGCACAATAAGAAGTAGCCTGAGATCAGACTGCAAGCATCCATCTTAAAGCAACTTAGTCGAGTTGGCAAGAGGGAAAAAGGAAATTCATAGGGTACTTAACAATTTTCACCTGCTTTGACGCCCTATTTCCAGCCTGTTATACTTTTCCTTCTTCAAATAAAACAAGGATGGATTTTATGTCGAGTAAAGATAAACTAACGCCTCGCAGCGAAGATTTTAACGAATGGTATAACACGGTTGTACTCAAAGCAGATTTGGCCGATTATGGGCCGGTGCGCGGTACGATGATTGTCAAGCCTTATGGCTGGACCTTGTGGGAAAATATCCAGCACGCTTTAGATACCCGCTTCAAGGCGACGGGCGTGCAAAATGCGGCTTTCCCCATGTTCATCCCCATGAGTTTTTTGCAAAAAGAAGCCTCGCACGTCAAAGGATTTGCTCCGGAATTGGCAGTGGTGACGATTGGCGGCGGGCAGGAATTGGCCGAGCCGGTCGTGGTGCGGCCTACGTCGGAAACGATGATTGGCCACGCTTACGCCAACTGGATTCAAAGTTACCGGGATTTGCCCATGCTGCTCAATTTGTGGAACAGCGTAATCCGCTGGGAACTGCGCACCAAGTTGTTTTTGCGCACGTTGGAGTTTTACTGGCAGGAAGGGCATACAGCCCATGCCACGGCCGTAGAAGCGGATGAACGCACCCGGATGATGCTGGATATTTATGCCGATTTTGCCATCAATGAAGCGGCCGTGCCCGTTATCTCTGGCGTCAAGTCGGAGATGGAGCGGTTTGCCGGGGCAGTGGAAACGTTGACGATTGAGGCGATGATGGGGGATGGCAAGGCGCTGCAATCAGGCACATCCCACAACCTGGGGCAGAATTTTGCCAAAGCGTTTGACATTCAATATCTGGACCCAAACAATGAACTGCAATACTGTTGGACGACGTCCTGGGGTTTGAGTACGCGCTTCATCGGGGCCATCATTATGACGCATGGGGATGACCACGGGTTAGTGTTGCCGCCCCGTCTGGCCCCTTACCAGACGGTAATCATCCCTATTTACCGCAAGGATGCTGATAAAACGGCCGTCCTCGAAGCAGTCCGGCGCATTGAACAGGAACTCACGGCCGTAAACATCCGCGTAAAAGTAGATGACCGGGAAAACCTGACGCCCGGCTACAAGTTCAACGATTGGGAACTGCGCGGCGTCCCTACCCGCATCGAGATTGGCCCGCGCGACATTGAGAAAAATTCCGTAGCTCTGGCCCGGCGTGACATTCCGGGGCGCGAAGGCAAACAGTTTGTGTCTCAGGACGGGCTGGCCCAAGTAGTGGCCGATTTACTGGTGGAAATTCAACAAAACCTGCTGGATCGGGCTACCCGCTTCCAGGATGAGAATACCCACGACGTAGATAACTATGATGATTTTAAGACGGCCGTCAAGACCGGGTTTGCTCGTGTCTGGTGGGCCGGCAATAATGAAGATGAGCAGCGGGTGAAAGACGAGACCAAAGCCACCATTCGCTGTTTCCCCTTGGAACAGCCGGCAGGGCAAGGTACGTGTTTCTTTACCGGCAAACCAGCCGACCGAATTGCTGTTTTTGGCCGGGCCTATTAAAGCTTTAGCGCAGGTCACATGACATTGGCAGTATGTTTGATTATGAATAAACCTTTCGCCCGGCTTTGATGCTGGGCGTTTGTTTTTTACCCTATGGCTGTGAATAAGGGATAAAATTCTTAATCTGGCTATTGCATAATCGGCCGTTGGCTCTTAAGATGTTTAACAAAGTAGCAAAGTGGCAGAGTTACTCTGCAACCTGCAACTCTGACACAAGGAAGATGTATTGATTCAAGTTTTAGCTGATACGGCCGTAACGAAACCAGCTGCTGTTCTATTACTAAGCCAGACATCGGAGCTAATTGAACAGATTGCCCAAATCGCTGAGGATGCCCAGTCAGGACATCCGATTTACCGCGCCTTTACCCTGGAAACGGCCGTAAACCTGGAATCTGCTCTGGAGACAGTGCGAGAAGAGCCGATCGATCTGGTTCTGCTGGAGTGGGCTGCCCAACCGGAATATGGCGCCACGGCCGTCACATCTCTGTGTCAATTGGCCCCTGTTGTCGTTATCGTGACCGAAGAGTCTCAGGCGATAACGGCCGTAACAGCCGGCGCCCGCGATTATTTGCTTTTGGCAGAACTGGAAAAAAACGACCTTTTGCGGCTGGTGCATCATTTGGGGGATACGGCCGTGCAGGTCAGGCTGCTGGCGCAGGAAAGGGAAGAACATGAACTGGCCGAAGCGCTGCGGGATATTGCCAACATCCTGCACAGCACGCTGGATGTTGAGCAGTTGCTCGACCTGGTACTTACCCAGATTGAGCGGCTGGTGCCGTATGATCTGGCTAATGTGGTAATGGTGGAAGACGGCCATACGCGCATCGTGCGTTTACGCGGCTACGAAAACTTCCCCGACCTGACCACCTACAGCGTTGATCTGGACAAGTCTGAGACTTACGGCCGTGTGGCGGCCACCAAACAACCCCTTCTCATTTCCGATACATTTGCCTACCCTGGATGGGAACCTCTAACCAACGCCGTCCATTCCTGGCTATGCGTTCCTATACTCTTAAATGACCGCGTTATCGCCATGCTGGCCGTAGACAAATTTGAGCCAAACTTCTACCAGCCTGTTCACGTCAAACGTTTGATGAGTTTCGTGGCCCAGGTGGAAGCTGCACTGGAAAAAGCACACCTCTACGAAGCCTTGCAGCGTCAGTTAGCCGAATTGACAGTGCTGCACACCATTGCCGTATCCACAGCCGGCATAGTTGACGAAAACGAACTCATCGAACAAATGACTGCCATCATCGGCGACACATTATATCCTGCCAATTTTGGCGTTCTTTTGTATGATGAAAAAACTGATATGCTGTATACCCATCCCTCTTATGTGATGGATGAAAACGCGGTGCAGTTTGGCGGGATTCCTCTTTCTGAGGGCATCGTGGGGTACGTGGCCCGCACCCGCCAGCCTTACATAAGTGGTGATGTAACCCAAGACTCCCACTACTTAAAAGGGTATTCGCCGACCCGTTCCGAGATTTGTGTACCTTTTGCCAGTAGTGATCAATTGCTGGGCGTCATCAATGTGGAAAGCCCGGAATATGATGCCTTCAATGAAGATGACCAGCGCTTCCTGGTCACATTAGCGAATCATCTGGGCAACAATATTGCCAAAATCAGGCTCTTCGCTGCCGAAAAACGCCGTCGCCATGAGGCAGAAATTCTGCATCAAGCGGCCGTTGCTCTGGGAACCACACTGGATATGGATACGCTGCTGAATACGCTGCTGGATTATCTGGGGCAGCTTATACCTTATGATTCGGCCAGTGTGATGATACGGCAAGGCGATCAGCTTGTGGTGCAAGCCGGCCGCGGGCATGAAAAATGGTCAAACTATTCCGTTATCGGGCTGGAATTCCCGCTGAGTGAGTACGTTTATTTACGCCGTATGGTGGCGGAACAAAACATAATTATCGTGCCCGATACGGACGCCGAACCTTTATGGGATGACCACGAAGCAACCCCTTATATCCGTAGTTGGGCCGGCGTACCCTTTGTGGCCGGCGGCAAGGTGTTGGGATGTTACGGCCTGGATAAGGCGCAGACAAACTTTTTTACAGAAGATCACATCAGGATAGCAGAGGTGTTGGCCGCGCAAACGGCCGTAGCCATCCAAAACATCCAACTCTACCAAACTGCCCAGGAACAGGCCCACAATCAGCAGTTGAGCAGTACAATTTTGCAAGACCTGAATGCAACGCCAGAAGTCTATGAAGTTTTCCCTAAAGTGTCTGCCACCCTCAAACAATTAAGCGGCTGTACCCGCGTTACCCTGGCATTATTCGATGACGATCTGAAAACAGCTTCTATTTATGACATGGATCAATCCATGAAACCCCAGGGGGAAGAAATGCGGGTGGCGTTGGCAGACTCATCCGCAGCGGAAGATATTCTTGACGGCCGTATCCATACCACCCCCGATCTGGCGGCAGAAACGCCTTTCTACCGCAACGTGCGTAAACTTTACAAAATGGGCATTCGCTCCCGCATCAACATGCCCCTTCATTCCGGCAAACAAATAATAGGCAGCCTGAACTTATCCTGGACGCAAACAAACGGCTTCGACAAAGCCCATTTCCCTTTGTTTCAACAAACAGCCACGGCCGTAGCTCTGGCTCTGGAACGCAGCAAACTGTTCGATGCCGTCAAACAGTGGGCGCACCAACTCGGCATCCTGCATGAATTGGGGCGGCAGATCACTGGCCTGGTAGATGTGCGGGAATTATCCCAGGTAGCTGTAACCCATCTCAGCCAAAGCCTTAATTATCTCAGTGTTTCTCTCTATGCTGTAGATCATATCGCTCAGGAAGTGGTTTTAGAAGCAGTTGTCGGGCCAAACAGTCAATATCTAACACCCGGCGAATATCGCCAAAAATTAGGAAAAGGTCTTATTGGCCGGGCTGCCCAAACGGGTGAACGGCAAATGGTCAACGACACCTTAAACGATCCAAATTTTGTTGTTTGTTCCCGTTTTGATATCCGCTCCGAACTGGTCATACCATTACGGGCCGGGGACGTCATTGTGGGAGTCCTGAATGTAGACAGCGGCAAAGAAAATGCTTTTGGCGACTCAGATGTATCCATCCTGACAATCGCCGCCGATCAATTGGCAATTGCTTTAGGTAAAGCCCAGTTGTTCGACGAAACAAACCAACGCACAGCCGAAGTGGAGCAACGCAATCAGGAACTGGAAGCAATCCATCGGATTGGCAAAGCTTTGGCGGGCACACTGGACCTCCAGGAAGTTTACCGTATTATCTTCCGCGAAATTGTGCAAAATGTACTCGATTCTCCCCATTTCACCATTGCCAGACTGGATGAAGAGGCCCAAATTTTCTATTGTGAATTCGGTATTATTGACGCTCAGGAAATGCCTCCCGCCAACTTTCCCCCTATGCCCCTGGGCGATGGGCCAATGAGCGAAACAGCACGCAGTCGAAAAGGGCGAATTATCAACTTTGAAGAAATTCTCCCGCAATTGGAAAAGGGGGGCCGTGTTGTCCAAATTGGTGATGAGCGCCGGCCGAAATCCGGTATATGTGTGCCTTTGATTAGCGGTGATAAAATGCTCGGCGTCATGTTCATTCAGCATTATAAGGCCCACGCTTACTCTGAGGCTGATTTGACCTTGCTTTCTTTGCTGGCTAATCAGGCCAGTATGGCTATTGAGAACGCCCAGCTTTATCAGCAGGCCCAGCAACATGCAGATGAATTGGAACACCGGGTGGCCGAACGTACCAGCGAACTGGCTAAGGCCAATGAAAGTCTTCAGGAACTGGATCGGCTCAAGTCAAAATTTGTCGCCGATGTCTCCCATGAATTACGCACACCGATTACCAATTTGAGTTTGTATCTTGATCTCATTGAACAGGGAAATCCGGATAAGCAAAAACAATACATCGCTACTTTACGCAAACAAGCTGACCGGCTGGCTAATTTAATCGAAGATACACTGAATCTTTCTCGAATTGAATTGGGGAGAGGGCGCGTCACCTTCCATTCGTTTGCCTTGAATGATGTGGTCAATCCGGTGATTGCCGCCCATATGCCCAGCATTGATGCGGCCGGCCTGACTCTGATGACAGACCTGTCCCCCGATTTGCCTAAATTGTTTGGGGAGCGAAACCAGTTAGCCCAGGTAGTAGCCAACCTTCTGGGGAACGCCATCAATTACACGCCCTCTGGTTCCATCCAAGTAGCTACGCGGTGGGATGCGGAAGCTGAAGAAGTTCTGTTGGTGATAACCGATACGGGCATAGGCATTAACCCGGAAGAAGCCTCTCTGTTGTTTGACCGGTTTTATCGTGGAGGACAGGTAAGCCAGTCAAATATCCCTGGTTCGGGGCTGGGGTTAGCTATTGTGAAGGAAATTGTGGATTTGCATGCTGGTACCATTGAGGTTGACGGCCGTCCCGGAGAAGGTTCTACATTTACCGTGCGGTTTCCCGTCTATGTCCCCTGATACTGTCCTTATTCACCAACTTGCCTTAAAATAATCAACGACAATTGGGTAAGCAACTCCAGTTACCCGACTAAAAGACTATTTGACTAAAGACTACCCGAGTAAAAAAGGAGACCATCGTGACACACATACAACCCTGGTATGAAATGACCACCCAACTGACAGACGTAGCTATGGGTCGCCAGCCCGCCGATCTGGTCATCCGCAACGGCCGTTGGGTCAACGTCCACAGCGGCGAGATTATCTCGAATACGGATGTAGCCGTAAAAAACGGCCGTATCGCCTACGTCGGCGAAGATGCCGGGCACACCATCGGGGAGAGGACACAGGTGATTGAGGCAGACGGCCGTTACCTCATCTCTGGTCTGTGCGACGCCCACATGCACGTGGAAAGCGGCATGGTCACCGTCACCGAATTTGTCCGCGCCGTGCTGCCCCACGGTACCACCAGCATGTTCATTGACCCCCACGAAATCGCCAACGTTTTGGGGCTGCCCGGCGTGCGCCTGATGCACGACGAAGCCCAAACCATGCCCAGCAACGTCTACGTGCAGATGCCCTCCTGCGTCCCCAGCGCACCCGGCCTGGAAACCCCCGGCGCGTCCCTCGGCCCGGCCGAAGTGGCCGAAGCGATGCAGTGGCCCAGCATTATCGGCCTGGGCGAGATGATGAACTTCCCCGGCATCTATCTGAGCGATGGCAAGATGCACGCCGAGGTAGCCGAAACGATGAAAGCGGGCAAAACTGTGGGCGGCCATTACGCCTCTCCCGATTTGGGGCTGCCTTTCCACGGCTACGCCGCCGGCGGCCCGGCCGACGACCACGAAGGCACCCGCCTGGAAGACGCCGTGGCCCGCGTGCGCCAGGGCATGAAGGCCATGCTCCGCCTCGGTTCCGCCTGGCACGACGTAGCCGCGCAAGTCAAGGCAATTACGGAAATGGGGCTGGACAGCCGTAACTTTATCCTTTGCACCGATGATTCTCACTCCGGCACACTGGTTAACGACGGCCACATGGATCGCGTGGTGCGCCACGCCATCGCCCAGGGGCTGAAACCGATCACGGCAATTCAGATGGCGACTTTGAACACGGCCGTACACTTCGGTCTGGAGCGGGAGATTGGCAGCATCACCCCCGGCCGCCGCGCCGATATTATCCTCAGCAGCAGTCTGGTGGAACTGCCCATTGAGATGGTTATTGTGGGCGGAGAAGTTGTGGCGGAAAACGGCCGTCTACTCATTGACCTGCCCGCTTACGATTACCCCGATTTTGCCAAAAACACCATCCATCTGGGGAAACCGCTCACGGCCGATTCCTTCCGCATTCCCGCCCCGCCTAACGCCAAAACGGCCAAAGTGCGGGCCATCGGCGTCATCGAAAACCAGGCCCCCACCCGCGCCGAACAGCGCGTGTTGCCCATCGAAAATGGCGCCGTGCAAATTGACATCCGCCTGGATACAGCCCAAATTGCCCTCGTCGAGCGGCATCGGGGTACAGGCGGCGTGACCAACGGCATCGTCACCGGCTTCGGCTTCAACAGCCGCTGCGCCATCGCCAGCACCGTGGCCCACGACAGCCATCACATGATCGTCGTGGGGACAAGCAAGAAGAACATGGCTCTGGCTGCCAACTGCCTGGGCGAAGTGGGCGGCGGTGTAGTCGTCTTCAAGGATGACCAGGAGATTGCCCTGGTGGAACTGCCCATCGCCGGGCTGATGTCTGACGAGCGGGCAGAAATTGTGGCGGAAAAAGCGGCACGGATGACGCAGGCGTTTCGGGAGTGTGGCTGCGAGTTGAACAATGCCTTCATGCAGCTCAGTCTCCTGGCCCTCGTCGTCATCCCCGAACTGCGCATCTCCGATTTGGGGTTGGTGGATGTGACGAAGTTTGAGATTGTGCCCCTTTTTGTGGAGTAGGACAATTTTGCAAAATTGTCCGGCACGGTCCAAACTGTACGCGCCTTTTCCCGGGCGGCACAAATACTTGATGACCATGCGTCAATTAAAGAAAACGGGCGAAAACTTTAATTCGTTACGGCCGTATTAAAGTTACCTTTAATTTGGAGCATAGCTAATGAAAGTTTTTGGCGAAAAAGTTTCATTAAATTGGCGTAATGTAACGATTGTTTCATAAACGGCGGGCAAAACATGACCGAAATTACTACTTCCAACAACGAACAAACCGGCGGCGCGCAATTGGCGAATCTGATTATGGATCGGCTGGCGCAAGCGATTGACGAGACGGACGAGCAGGCGGCGGCCGCTAAAGTGGCCGAAGTGCGGGCTGCCCTGCCGGATGCGACCCCGGCCGAATGGGTCAACCGGCTGATTATGGACAAGGTGAAACAAACGGCCGTCATCGGCGCCACCACGTCGGGAACCATGCTCATTCCGGGAATCGGCACGTTGACAGCCTTAACCGTAGGTATGGCCGCCGACTTCAGCATGACCTTCAAGGCGCAGGCGGAACTGGTGCTGGAAATTGCCACCGTGTACGGGCACGAACTGACGCCGGAGGAGAAGCGGCGGGTGGTACTGCTGGTAACGGGCTTGAGTGCGGGGACCACGGCCGTAGCCCAAAGAGCCGGCGGCCGTATCTCCCGCAAGATCACCGCCCGCATTACCTCCAAATACGTCACCAAAGCCCTGCCCGTTGTGGGCATTGCCGCCTCGGCCGCCACAAACAGCGTGATGACCTGGACAATTGGCAAGCGGGCGCAAGCCTATTTCAGCGGCGAACCGGCGGCCATCCCCACCTGGGGTGAAGGGTGGCGCACCATCTCCCAAACAGCCCAAAACGCCGGACGCCGGCTGCCCCGTCCCAAACTAAAACTGTCCCGACCTCGTCTGAGACGCAAAACTGTTCCTCCGCCGGAGGAGGAAGAAATCATCATCGTCGTTCCTTCATTTAGTAAATCCGAAGAGTAGCGTTCTCTCTAAGTGCCCGCCCGCAAATAAGTTAGCGGAATTGGCGGGCGGGCTTCGAGTAAGCGGCCTTCCATTCCAGGTAATTTATTGTTGGCCGCTTACTAAGTCTTTTGCAGGAAACAAGAGAATAACAGTCGTTTATAAGTGCGTTTTGGGACGCACTTTTTTTGATCCGGGCGGCAGTTTTTAGCAAATTGAAAATTAGTGCCCAAAATAATTGCATAATTGGCCGGGATCGGGTAATATTTGTCATACAACCATACGATATGATGATAATATGTTAAAACGCGCCCCCTCCCTAACTGAACAGGCCAAAAGCCACATCAAACAGTTGATTCTGGCTGATGAGTTTGCCGACGGCCGTATCCCTCCCGAAACCACATTAGCCACAGACCTGGGCGTCAGCCGTACCACCATCCGGGATGCCCTGAGCCGGTTGGAGCATGAAGGGGTGATTTACCGCAAGCAGGGAGCGGGTACTTTTGTCAACCGGCCCGGCCTGCAAATCAAGTCGCGGCTGGATGAAATCTGGTCGTATGAAGGGGTGCTGCGGGCGCATGGCTATATGCCGTCTACCCGTATTCTGGATGTTTCTACGGTGAGTGCGGATGAGGAAACGGCCGTGTCCCTCAACATCACGCCGGGCGATGACCTCCTGGTCGTCAAGAAGCTGTTTCTGGCCGATACGGAGCCGGTGATTCTGGCCCACAACCACATCCCCCTGTGCCAGATTGCCGCGCCTTACGAGGAATCTGATTTATTGCTGCCGGTGTATGCTTTTTTGAGTGAGTACGGCCGTCAGCAGCTAAGCTACTACGTGTCCGACATCATTCCCATTACCGCTTCCCCAGAATTAGTCACCACCCTACACATACCCGCCCAAACACCGCTCCTTTCCTTGAGCGAAATCGGCTACAGCGACGATCACCAACCCATTTTGAAATCCACGTCCTGTTTTCGGGATGATTTACTGCGCCTGCGGCTCATCCGCCGTTCTGTGCAGTAACAGATTTTATTTTTATGTCAAGAGTTCTCTAAAGAACGCCGAATTACGCGAACTAGCGCACATTCCCTCAAACAAAAAAATCTGCGTAATCTGCGTAATCTGCGGTTCCCAAGAAACTCAAAATATCCACAATAGGAGAGTAAATTATGAGAAGCTTTTTAGGTCGAGATATTTTGTCCCTTAAAGATTTTGAACGCAGCGAATTTTTCCGCGTTTTCGAAATCGCTGAAGATTTGGAGCCGATTGCCCGCAATCGCCAGAATACGGACTTGCTGCAAGGCAAGACCCTGGTGACAGCCTTCTACCAACCCTCCACCCGCACTCGTCTGGCTCACGAAGCCGCCATGATCCGCCTCGGCGGGCAGGTTACCGGCTTTTCCGATGCCAAAATGACCCGTGCCGGTGACTTCTATCAGGAGTCCATCAAAGACACCGTCAAAATGTTGGAATTCTACGGCGACGTCATCGTCATGCGTCATTTCCAGCAGGGCGCACCCGCTGAAGCCGCTAAATGGGCTTCCATACCGATCATCAACGGCGGCGACGGCTGGGGCGAACATCCCACCCAGATTCTCACCGACCTCTACACCGTACAGCGTGAAAAAGGACGGCTTGACGGCCTGAAATGGCTGGCCGTGGGTGACATGCGGATGCGCACCATGCACTCCCTGGCTTACGGTCTCACCCAATTCGACTGCCCCATCACCTTCGTCTCCCCGGAAGGCCAGCGGCTGTCGGATGAGATGAAAGCAGACCTCAGAAACTACAGCCTGGACTTCAACGAAGTTGAGCATGTGGAAGAGGCCATTGCCGACGCCGACGTCATCCTCGTTGAGCCGGTGGTACAGCCCGACTACACAAAATCCCGCGACGAGCGCACCGGTGAGGTGGATTTAACTCCCTCCAATTACAAGATCACCCGCGAACTGCTGGAAAACAAGGCCAAATCAGATGCCATTCTGCTGCACTCCCTGCCGCGTATGGACGAAATTCCGGCCGACGTAGACATCACCCGCTGGTCCCGCTACTGGCAAGAAGCATTCAACGGCGTGGTTATGCGTATGGCGTTGTTGGCTTTGGTTTTGGGCGCAACTGAGTAAATTAGTCTGGTAGTCTGGTAGTCACGTAGTCTGGTAGTCAATTAGTCCGACTACAAGACTACCCGACTATAAGACTACTCGACTACAAAATAAGGAGACTATCATGCAAACTGGAATACGTGGCCGCGACTTTATCAGCGACCTTGATTTTTCTAAAGAAGAAGTAGAAACCATACTGGATTTGGCCTGGGATTTGAAGATGAAACGGGCGATGGGTGTTTCCCACGCTTCTTTACGCGACAAGGTGTTGGCGATGTTGTTCTTCTTCTCCAGCACGCGCACCCGCGGCAGCTTTGAGGCCGGAATGGCGCAATTGGGCGGTCACGCCGCCTTCATTGAGAGTCGCACCACCCAAGTGTCTCATGGGGACACGGAGAAAGAGTTGGGCGAGATTTTCGGCCGTTACTTCGACGGTATCGCCATTCGTCACGTAGATTGGGGTATTGGGAACAACTATCTCAATAATGTAGCTTCTGCATCCCGTGTGCCGGTGTTGAATATGCAGGACGAGATTTACCACCCGCACCAATGCCTGGCCGATTTGATGACCATCATGGAAAAGAAAGGGCGTAACCTGCGCCGCAAGAAGATGGTTGTTTCCTGGGCCTACGCCTCCTCCTACCTCAAGCCGATGTCTGTACCCCAATCGCTCATCCTGCAAATGCCGCGCTTTGGCATGGATGTGGTATTGGCCCATCCGCCGGAGTTTAAGTTGATGCCGGAAATCATGGATCAGGCGCAGGTGATGGCTAAAAAGTACAACGCCGGCTTTGAAGTTGTCCATGATATGCAGGAAGCTTGTCAGGATGCTGACGTGATCTACGCCAAATCCTGGGGGCCGCTGATGACGACCCATGACCCGGAAGAGGGCAAGAAAATCCAAGACATGTATAAGGATTGGTATGTCAACGATGAGTTGATGGCGGTGGGCAAAGATGATGTCATTTACATGCACCCGCTGCCAGCCGACCGCGACATTGAAGTCGCCAGTTCGGTGTTGGATGGCCCGCACAGCGTTGTATTTGACGAAGCGGAAAACCGTCTGCACGCGCAAAAAGCCGTAATGGCCTTGACGATGTCGTAATAGTTAGAGAAACCGGGTTTCTTTGG
>JAJRTP010000107.1 GCA_024278255.1 Chloroflexota bacterium
ATTGGTAGTGGTTCGGTGGAGAGTGGCATCAATAATGTCGTGCATCACCGTATGAAACGACAAGGCAGAGGATGGCAGCGTGACAATGTGAATCCCATGTTGGCTGCTCTTAGCGAATTGCATAGTGGCAGGTTCGAGCAACCGTGGGCGGCCACTCAGTAGGGTCTCCCCACGATTCGTGGCTATACTCGGTAAAATAGAGTCTTCATCAAATAGTGTATTGGCTTATTACAAATTGGAGGTCGAAAATGAACCACATACGGCCGTATCTTATCTCTCTACTCTTAATAACCGGGTTTCTAACCCTCATCAATACCACCCAACCGGTGGCTGCCGGGCCGACCTGGAGCGCCAAATACTGGAACAACCAGACACTATCCGGCGATCCGGTCCTCAAACGGCACGAATCCAACGTCTTCCACGATTGGGGCGACGGCGCACCGGCCGACAACATTGATCCCGACAACTTTTCCGCCCGCTGGGAAGCCAACATCTGGATTGACAACGCCGGAACCTACCAGTTTACCGCCTCGATGGATGACGGGATGCGTGTTTGGGTGGACGGCAATCTGATCATTGATAGCTGGTACGACAGCCAGGTACACACCATCACAGCGGACGTTTACCTGAGCAGCGGCAACCACCCCACCCGCGTCGAGTATTATGAAGCGGGCGGCGGGGCCATTGCCCAATTGGGCTGGCAGCCAGTCCAGGCCATCTCCGGCTGGAAAGGGGAATACTTCGACAACCCCAATCTGGTAGGCCAGGCCAGAGAGGTACGGGATGACGCGGCCATCAACTTCGAGTGGGGTCTGAACTCACCCATTCCCGGCGTCATCCCGGACAATCAGTTTTCCGTGCGCTGGACGCGCAGCCTGAACCTGGAAGCAGGCCGTTACCGCTTCACGACGACGACGGATGACGGCGTGCGTTTATGGGTGAACAACGTCCAGGTGCTTGACCAATGGCACAATCAGACAACCACTTCGTACTCGGTAGATGTCAATCTGAATGGCGGTGCAGTCCCCATCCGCATGGAGTATTTTGATAACAAGGATAACGCCACGGCCGTCCTCAACTGGACACGCATCACCCAGGAAACCGGCCCTGGCTTACCCAATCCGGAAACCATTGTGGAGAATTATGGCTGGTCGGGCACGTATTACAACAATATGTCGCTGGAGGGCACGGCCGTCTTACAGCGCATGGATTTGGGGCCAAACTACATCTGGGGTTCCAGTTCCCCGGCGCCCAACGTCGTCAGTGCGGACAACTTCTCCGTGCGCTGGCTGCGGAATGTGGATTTGGCGGCGGGCGAGTGGATTTTTACGGCCCGGGTGCAGGGCGGCGTGCGTGTCTACGTCAACAACCAACTGGTGATTAACGGCTGGGACATGCAGCATATTTACGAAGTACAGAATTACAGCGGTTCGGTGACCGTGCCCGGCGGCCTGGCGCCGGTGCGGGTGGAGTTCTTTAAGCATATTGGGCTGGCGGAAATTAAGGTGGATTGGCGCCGGCCGGGGCAGGTGGCTGCGGGGGATGAGGGTGTGATAGAGGCTGAGGGGTTTACGGCCGTCATGGATGGTGCGCGCTATCTGGCCGTCCGTTCCGGCCCCGGCCTGGAATTTGAGATAGACACCCACCTGTCACAAGGACAAACGGTGCCAGTGTTGGGCCGCAGCTCGTCCGGTTCCTGGATTAAAGTGCAGTTGCCGGATGGCACGACGGGCTGGGCCGGGATTCGCTACCTGACCCTGAATGTGCCATTGGCGGAACTGCCGGTTCTCACTGAATAACGCACAATGCCGCGGCTACTCTCGAAAATGTGACAAAGATCAGTACCGGAATACGGCCGTATCGTTTATGATTCAACTATAGACAAGCCAGATTGGTTCAATCTTTGAGATTGAACCAATCTCAACTTACGTATTGGCAATAGTGTTCCTGGGGTAAGGAGAAACAAATGAATACGCGCCGTACCGGTCTTCTGTTAACGATTATTGTATTGGTAGTTATGGCGGGAACAGCCTTGATTTCCGCCCTGTCCGCCGCAGAAAATGATGAACCCGAACATTTCCTTTATTTGCCCATTGTAGAAAAGCCCTGGCTGCCGCCCCAAATCATCACCTTCACGCCCAATGTAGAGATCGCCAATCCCGGCGATACCATTGAGCTGTCCTGGATCACCGAAAATTCCGTTACCACAACCCTCCATCACCTGCTTCCCTCCGGCCAATTCGGCTCCTTCTGGTATGTGGCCCCCAGCGGCACCATGACCTACACCATCTCTGAGAGAAGCCGCAATTCCGAAAGGTTTGTTTTGTATGCCTCAAACGAGGGTTACCCCTCGGCCAGCGCTATGTTTACCCTGCCGTTGGTTTGCCCCTTCACCTGGTTCTTCCAACCGGCGCCAGACATTTGCCCGCAAGATGCCGCGCTGATCTCTCCGGGAGCAGAGCAGGAGTTTGAGCATGGCTGGATGATTTGGGTAGGCGAGGAAGGCCAGATTTACGTCTTGTATGACGATGAGGTTTTCTCGCCTGAATGGACAAGATTTTCGGACGACTGGGAAGAAGGCGACCCCATTGATGACCCCTCCATCACACCTCCGCCGGGATTCTACCAGCCTATACGCGGTTTTGGTCTGGTCTGGCGGGAGCAGCCCCATGTGCGGGACAGGTTGGGTTGGGCGGTCAATCCGGAAGCTGCTTATGAAACGGCCGTGCAGCGCACCTCCTATTATAAATACAATCACACCTACATCCGGGCCTACGATGGCAACGTCTGGCATCTGCTGCCGGAACACAGCGGCTGGGAAAAGATCATCCCCACCCAGTAATGACAGGTATTCGGACTATGATTATGATTAAGTAGCCGCGGTTTCTTACCGCGCAGGCATCATCGCGGTAAGAAACCGCGGCTACTGTGCGCGGGTGTGGTATACTGAAAACATTATCAAATCCGACAACCGTAAAGTACAAAATGGATTCAACATTAGCTGATTTACCTGATGATAAAGTATTAGAGTTGACAAACTTGGAATTGCCACCCGAGGAAGATCGGCGGTTGAGCGACCTCCTCTACAAACAACAAGCAGGTCAATTAGAACCAAAAGAAAGAGAAGAATTATCTCAACTCATGCAGTTATATCAGGAAGGCTTGCTCCGCAAAGCCCAGGCACTAAGTGAAGCAGTGAAAAGGGGCTTACGCAAACCCCTCGGATAAATAACAAACCACAAATAAGAGGGGCCATAGATTATCTATCCGTGGCCCCTCCTATCTGTGGTCAACAAAAATCAACATCTATGAAACAATACCTGGATTTAATGCAGCACGTTTTAGACAATGGCGTCCGCAAGGACGACCGCACCGGCGTGGGCACGATCAGCGTCTTTGGCTACCAGATGCGTTTTGATCTGGCGGAAGGGTTCCCGGTAGTGACAACAAAGAAATTGCATCTACGCTCGATTATTTATGAACTGCTCTGGTTTTTGCAGGGAGATACAAATGTGCGCTACCTGCAGGAGAACAAGGTGCGCATCTGGAATGAGTGGGCGAATGAAGCCGGGGAGCTTGGCCCGATATATGGGGCGCAGTGGCGTTCCTGGGCGGCGGCGGACGGCCGTACCATAGACCAAATCACCACTCTCCTCCACGACTTGCAGCACAACCCCAACTCCCGCCGCCACATCGTCAGCGCCTGGAACGTGGGGGAACTGGACAAGATGGCCCTGCCGCCCTGCCACGCCCTCTTTCAGTTTTATGTGGCCGACGGCCGTCTCTCCTGCCAACTCTACCAGCGCAGCGCCGACATCTTCCTCGGCGTCCCCTTCAACATCGCCTCTTACGCCCTGCTTACCCTGATGATTGCCCAGGTGACCGGCTACCAGCCCGGCGAATTCATCCACACCCTGGGCGACGCCCACCTTTACCTGAACCATCTGGAGCAGGCCGAACTGCAACTTTCCCGTGAACCCTACCCCCTGCCCCAAATAAAACTCAATCCCGAAATCACCAATCTCTTCGACTTTGACTACGACGATTTTGCGTTGGTCAACTACCAATACCAGCCACACATCAAAGCCCCTATCGCTGTTTGATGGAAAATATCACTGCCAAACCCACCATCTCCCTGATTGCCGCTATGGACAAGAACCGGCTCATTGGCGCGGCGGGGAGTATCCCCTGGCATCTGCCCGACGACCTGCGCTGG
>JAJRTP010000108.1 GCA_024278255.1 Chloroflexota bacterium
GCAGGCCATCGAACAAGGCGATCTGGCGGCGGTGGGCCGCTTGATGAATGAGAACCACCAACTGCTGCAAGCGATGACCGTTTCTGCCCCGGAACTGGATCGGCTGGTGACGGCCGCTGTCTCTGCCGGGGCGCTGGGGGCCAAACTGAGCGGAGCGGGCCGAGGCGGAAATATGATTGCGTTGGTCACGGCGGAAACGGCCGTATCCGTATCTGAGTCTCTCCTGAATGCCGGGGCGCGATCCATCCTGACCAGCATCCTGCAATAAATGTGACAATGGGGTAAAATCGGGGGAGTTTGAGTTATATATTCGTATTGCGTATTGCGTATTGCGTAACCCGTCTACGCAATACGCAATACGCTCTACGGAGAACCTATGTCTGAAACAGAAACCGATAACGGCTTGATTGATATTTCCAAAACGGCCGTGGCTACCATTGCCAACCAGGCCATCAACCAATGCTACGGCGTCGTCGGTATGGCTGACAAGAACCTGGCCAGCGGCATCGCCAACCTGCTTTCGCGGGACAGCAAAAAAGGCATTGACATCTTTATGCTGGATGACAAAATCAATATTGACGTTTACGTCATCGTCGAATACGGCGTCCGCATCAAAACAGTCGCCGAAAGCATTCAAAATACTGTTAAATTCCACGTAGAAAAATCCATTGGCGTTCCTGTACGGGAAGTCAATGTTTTTGTGCAGGGATTGCGGATTAACAAAGAACAAAAGGGTAATTGATAATTGGGTAATTATTCAGTTACCCAATTACTTAATTACTTCCTCCCGGAGGAAACAGCGTGACAGATGGATTAACGGCCCAACCACCGGCCGTGACAGAAAAATGGCTGCACTGTAACGGCCAGCAATTCAAAAAGTTAATGAAAGCCGGTTTGTTCTGGCTGGATGAAAACCACCAGTACGTCAACTCGTTGAACGTATTTCCCGTACCGGATGGGGATACGGGCACCAACATGCTGCTGACGATGCGCTCGGCCTACGGCCGTATCGAAGAGCTGGACACCGACCACGTGGGCAAAATGGCCGATACCCTGGCCCGCGGCGCGCTGATGGGCGCGCGGGGTAATTCCGGCGTCATCCTCAGCCAGATATTGCGGGGATTGGCCCGCGCCCTGCGTGACCAGGAAACATTCGAGGCTGAAGATTTGGCCCGCGCCTTCCAATCTGCCTCCGATACGGCGTATGGCGGCGTGATGCGTCCTGTTGAGGGTACCATCCTCACCGTCATCCGCGAAGGGGCCGAAGAAGCGGCCGACGCCATCGCCAAAAGCCGCGATTTACGCTTTTTGCTGGAGCGCGTTTTGGAACGCTGCAAACAAGCCCTGGAACGCACGCCGGAGCAGCTTCCCGTTCTCAAGCAAGCCGGGGTGGTAGATTCCGGCGGGCAGGGCTTGGTCTATATTTTTGAAGGGATGTTGCGCTACGTCCACGGCAAGATGGATAATCTGGATGAAGTCCTGCGGGACGCCGCCCTGGCCCAGGCTGTCAACGGACTCACCGCTCAGGAACTGGCGATGCCGGAAAGCGGCGTCATCGAAAACCCCTACGACGTACAATTTATCCTGATGGGTGAAAATCTGGATGTGACCGAAGTGCGCAATCGTATAGACGCGATGGGCGATTCTACGGTAGTGGTGGGGGATGAAACAACCATCAAAGTCCACATTCACGTGGAAGACCCCGGTGAACCGATTTCTTACGGTATCAGCCTGGGGAAAATTACGGACGTAGTGGTGGAAAATATGCAGTTGCAGATGGAGGAGATTGTCCAGGCAGGCAATCCGCTGCCGGCCGAAGCCGCACCCATAACCGCCATGGTAGAACCGGGGCAGGTAGGTGTAGTGGCGATTGCTGCCGGGGATGGGCTGATCAATATCTTCCGTAGTTTGGGCGCTGCTTACGTAGTCAATGGCGGCCAGACGAATAATCCCAGCACGGAGGAAATCTTCCAGGCCATTCAGGATGTGCCCACTGACAAGGTAATCATTCTGCCGAACAATAAAAATATCCTGCTGGCGGCGGAAGCAGCCCGCGATTTAAGCCCCAAAACGGTGCATGTTGTGCCCACGGTAACGATTCCGCAAGGTTTGGCGGCGATGCTTTGCCTGGAGCCGGATGGCGATCTGGACGACATCGCCGCAGAAATGCAGGCGGCGGCGGAAGATGTGCTGACCGGCCAGATTACCCGTGCCACCCGTTCGGTGACGCTGGATGGGGTGGCAGTGAATGAAGGGGAATATATTGGTCTGGTAGACGGGCGTCTCTGTGTGTCCGGCGAAGATTTGACGGCCGTCCTGGAAGACGTGCTGCATAACCTGGAACTGGCCGACCGGGAAATTGTAACGCTGTATTACGGCCGTGACGTAGACCAAAGCGAAGCCGAAATCACCGCCGCCCACATCCGCAGCCTCTACCCCGACGTAGAAGTGGAAGTCATCCCCGGCGGGCAGGCGCATTATTTTTACATTTTAGGAGCGGAGTGAAATAAGTAATTGAGCAGTTGAGTAATTGGGTAATTACCCAATTATCCAGTTACCAAATTACCAATTTACCATGACCATCAAAATCGTAACCGACAGCGGCTGTGACGTGCCCCCCGATCTGGCCCAAAAACTGGACATCACCGTTATACCGCTTTATGTCAACATCGGCGAGAAAGGCTACCGGGAAGGGGTAGACATCACCCGCGCAGAGTTTTACACGAACCTTGCCAGCTACGACCCCTACCCGACAACGGCCGCACCACCCATTGACACCTTTACCAACGTGTATGAAAAACTGGCGGCTAAGGGGGCTGATGAAATTATCTCTCTGCACATTGCCGGCACGGTGAGCAACACTTTGAACGTGGCTGGCCTGGGGGCGCAGGAAGTAGAATCTGCCACTGTGGTCACTTATGATACCCAGCAAATCACCCTGGGCGCCGGGCTGTTGGTGTTGAAAGCGGCGGAAATGGCCCAGGCCGGACAATCCCTGGATGAGATCATTGCCGCTTTGGATGAGCGCGTGCCCCGCACCCGTGTCTTTGGCATGATTGACACGCTGGACTCGCTGCGGCGCGGCGGGCGGGTAAGCTGGACTGAATTTGGTATCGGTTCGCTGCTGCAAATCAAGCCGGTTATGGAAATCAAAGCCGGTGAGATTATCGTTCACGCCAAAGTGCGCACCCGCAAACGGGCCATCAAGAAAATGCAGGTGATGGTGGCCGAATACCAGCCGTTTGAACGCATTGCTATTCTGCACGTCAACGCCCCGGAAGCGGCCGCCGACCTGCGGGAACAATCTAAAAATCTTTTCCCGGCAGGGGAAACGCCTATCATCCAGGATGTGTCTCCGGCTATCGGCGCCCATCTTGGCCCCGGCGCGGTAGGGTTTGCCGCTATTTCGAGATAGAACGTATTGCGTATTTCGTAAAAAGATACGCAATACGCAGTACGCAATACGCAATTATGGCACGAGCATTTATACGATTACAACGAGTACTGGATCTAGAAGCGCAGCAAGGGTATCGAAACAAGGCTGTGGTGGGCGGCATCCGCCAGTTTGCCACTTTTTGGGTGGGTCAGGCTGAGGAAGAGGCAATTGATGAGCAGGATCGGGCTTTTATTGAGCAGGTGGCGGAGGTGTTGTCGGATTACGGCCGTCTACCCGGCCCGGAAGCACGCGCCAAAGCGCTGGAAAACCTGAACGTCCGCCTCAAGCAGCGGGCAGAACGGGTAGCGGCTCTGGCCCCGGCAGGCCCGGTCAAACCGGCCAAACCTGCACCGCCGCCACGACGGGAAACGGCCGTCACCAAAACCGCCCCGCCACCCACCAAACCCAAAGCCAAAACCGCGCCGCCACCCGCCCCGGTCAAAGTCAAAAAAGCACCCAAACCAGCCAAAATTGTACCCGCCGAACCGGACCCGGAAGGATTGCGTCAGCCGGTAACGGTACTTAAAGGCGTCGGCCCCAAAATCGGCGAACAGTTAGCTAAACTGGGGGCCGCTACTATCCGGGAACTACTCTACATTTTCCCCCGCCGCTATGACGATTACACGCTGATGAAGCCAATCAGCAAGCTGCAATACGGCGAGCAGGTGACCATCATCGGCACTATTTGGGAAACCCGCGCCCGGCGCACCCGCGCCAACAAAATTATCGTGGAATCGGTCATCAGCGATGGCACAGGGTCGGTGAAAGCCAGTTGGTTTAATCAACGCTGGCTGGTGGGTAGATTGAAGGCAGGGATGCAGATTGTGATCAGCGGTAAGGTGGAACAGTTTTTGGGCCGGCCGGTGTTCAACAACCCGGAATGGGAACCGCTGGAGATTGAACCCCTGCGCACCCGGCGCATCGTGCCAGTGTACCCGCTGACGAAGGGGCTTTCCAGTTACAAGATGCGGGAGATTATGCGCACGGCCGTCACCCAATGGGCGCCCCGCATACCCGACCCGCTGCCTCTGGCCCTGCGCCGGCGACTGAAGCTGGATAATCTGACCGAAGCTCTCGTCCAAACCCATTTCCCGGACAGGCAGCAAACGTTGCATAACGGCCGTCGCCGCCTCACCTTTGACGAACTGTTCCTGCTGCAATTGGGCATGCAGGCTTCCCGGCGTGACTGGCAGTCCCAGCCCGGTATTCCCATCCCTACCGATGAATCCGCCCTGGTGCTGTTCCGCAAGCAGTTACCTTTTGAATTTACCGGGGCGCAGCAGCGCGTCGTCAAGGAAATTGCCGCTGACATGGCTGATGGCGTGCCCATGAACCGGCTGCTGCAAGGGGATGTCGGCTCCGGCAAGACGGTCGTGGCTGCCGCCGCCCTCCTCCTGGCGGCCAAAGCCGGTTACCAGACGGCCATGATGGCCCCGACGGAAATTTTGGCCGAGCAGCACGGGCAAGGGCTGGACAAACTGCTCACCCCCCTGGGGCTGCGTCTGGCCTTGCTCACCGGCAGCACGCCCGCCGCCGAAAAAGAGCGTATTTACACCGCCCTGGCCGCCGGGGAGATTGACGTTCTCATCGGCACGCACGCCCTGATTCAGGCAGGCGTCACCTTTAAGAATCTGGCGCTGGCGGTGATTGACGAGCAGCACCGCTTTGGCGTAGACCAGCGGCAGGCTTTGCGGGACAAGGGCACGCCGCCGGGTGAGGAGAAGCGCAATCCGCACCTGCTCACCATGTCGGCCACGCCCATCCCCCGCTCTCTGGCGCTGTCTTTGTATGGCGACCTGGATTTATCCATCCTGGATGAGATGCCGCCGGGCCGTCAGGAGATCAAGACGCGCTGGCTGGCAACGCGGGAACGGGAACGGGCGTATGCCTTTGTGCGCGGCCAGATTAAGAAGGGGCGGCAGGCGTACATTATTTATCCGCTGGTGGAGGAATCGGAGAAGATTGAGGCGAAAGCGGCCGTGGAAGATTATGAGCGACTGCAAAAGGAAGTGTTCCCGGATTTGCGTGTGGGGTTGATTCACGGCCGTCTCAAGTCTGCCGAAAAGGAAGCGGTGATGCGCGCTTTTTACCAGGGTGAGATTGATATTCTGGTCTCCACCTCGGTCATCGAAGTGGGCGTGGATGTGCCCAATGCCTCGGTGATGCTCGTTGAAGGGGCCAACCGTTTTGGTCTGGCCCAACTGCACCAGTTCCGCGGGCGGGTGGGCCGGGGCGAACACCAGTCGTACTGTCTGCTGATCTCGGATGCGGATACGGCCGTGGCGGAAGAGCGTCTCTCCGCTCTGGAAAAAACCAACGACGGCTTTATCCTGGCGGAAAAAGATTTAGAGATTCGCGGCCCCGGCGAGTTTTTCGGCCGGCGACAAAGCGGCCTGCCCGAACTGCAAATGGCCTCGCTGCTGGACATGGAACTGCTGGAATTGGCCCA
>JAJRTP010000109.1 GCA_024278255.1 Chloroflexota bacterium
GCCCTGATTGGGTCCACTCCCGTCCTCGGTCAGGCGGAGAAAGAACTAACTACCATTCCTGGCTCCGTACCAAATCTGATTGACCTGCCCCCCGGCTGTAAATTTGCCCCGCGCTGTATGGCCCGGGTAGAAAACGAGTTGGAAATTTGTACTCAGGAAGAACCTGAACTGCAAATGTTAAGCCAGGGACATCAGGTTCGTTGTTGGCTGTATGAAAAACAGGAAACACTGGAAGCACAAGAAACGGGGCAGAAAAATGGCTGAAACGACACAATCCAACGATAGCAGTAAAAATGGTGACGGCAAGAAAAAAGTGCTGGTTGACGTAGAGCATCTCAAGAAATATTTCCCGGTGCGCGGCGGCATTTTGCAGCGGGTACAGGGCTGGGTCAAAGCCGTAGATGATGTTTCCTTCTTCATTTATGAGGGGGAATCGTTTGGCCTGGTGGGGGAATCCGGCTGTGGTAAAACGACCGTGGGCCGCACCATTTTACGCCTGATACCGGCTACGGACGGCCACGTTTTTTATGACGGGCAAGATATTTATAATTTAAATGCCAGTGACCTTAAAAAAATGCGGCGCAGGATGCAGATTATCTTTCAGGATCCCTATTCTTCGCTGGACCCGCGTATGCCGGTGGGGGAGAGTATCTCCGAAGGCTTGAAGATTCATACGGACAAGACCGGGCAGGAACGGTACGATATTGTCGTGGAAATGTTGAGCCGGGTGGGTCTGCGGGCTGATCATGCCCGGCGTTACCCGCATGAGTTTTCCGGTGGCCAGCGGCAGCGTATTGGCATTGCCAGATCGTTAGCCTTGCGCCCGGAATTTATTGTCTGCGATGAGCCAGTGTCAGCCCTGGATGTCTCCATTCAAGCGCAGGTCTTGAATATTCTGAAGGAATTGCAGGCGGATTTTGGCCTGACCTACCTTTTTATTGCCCATAATCTGAGTGTGGTGGAGCATTTTAGTGACCGCGTCGGGGTGATGTATCTGGGTAAAATGGTAGAAATGGCCTCCCGCGACGATTTGTTTGCCGATCCTCTGCATCCCTATACTCAATCTTTGATGTCGGCCATCCCTATTCCTGATCCCAAGGTAAAGCGCAAGCGCATTCTTTTGCAGGGGGAAGTGCCCAGCCCGCTGAACCCGCCTAATGGCTGCCGTTTTCACACGCGCTGTCCTCTAGCCTTTGATAAATGTGCCCAGGAGGAACCGCTCTTTAAGGATTATGGCGAGGAGCATTATGCCGCGTGCTGGTTGTTGGAAACGGGCGAAAAGGACGCCAGTAAAATCACACCAGAGAAAGTGGCTGCCAGTGATTCGGTCATAATAACTGAATAGCCGTCTGCAAACAGGGCATTTGTCCGCTTGTCTTTATGCTGTCACCAACCCTATAATAAGGAAGGAATAAAATACTCTCTGAAAAATGAGCATTATGGCTGTGCTTTGGGGATTCTTATGGCAAACAGACAACACTCTGACGTAAAACATATTATGGTAGTGGACGATCACTTTGAGATGCTGGAGTTTTTGCGCTCAATGCTGGAGTTGGCTGATCATGATTATGAAGTTTTGGCAGTGCCTTCGGCAGAAGAGAGTATGCTGGAACTGCGCCGCTCTCATTTTGATTTGCTGATTACGGATGTGCGGCTGCCGGGGATGAGTGGCTTTGATCTGGTGCGCCGGATGCGGAAGATAGGGCGAGATATTCCGGTGATCATGATTACGGCGTATTCCTCGCCACAGGGGAAGAAGGAGGCGGCTGATTTGGGGGTGTATCGTTATTTCCGTAAACCGCTGGATACGGATGAGGTGTTAACGGCCGTAAACAACGTCCTCTATGGCGAAGAAGAATTGTTGCCGGAACGGCCGTCTACGCCTGATGCCCCGGTCCCTGTTTCCCAATCCGTCCGCAACCGGCTGGAACTGCTGCGCACAGACACCGGCGCCATGCACCTTACTTTAACCACGGCTCAGGGGCAGATCGCCCTTACCCTCGGTCACGTGCAGCCGCGCTACAACCCGGATGGTTTGGCCCAACTGCTCACCCAAAACATGATTAACAGCTTCCACCTGGCCGACCAGATTGGCAGCCGTAAGCCGTATACCTTCCAATATCACCTCGGCGATGATGTGGAATTGTACTGCGCCAGTGTAGGGCGGGATCATTATTTGACGATGTTCTTTGATGCCCGATCCCGGCGGGGGCGCATTGGCACCATTTGGGTATTTACGCAGCGGGCTACCAAAGATTTGCTGGAATTGTTGGCGGAAGGTGGTCGGATGGAGATGTCTCAGCCTACGGCCGTACCCGATCCTGTAGAAGAACAATCCGCTGCCGATCCACCCTCGCCGCCTGTGGGCGAGGAGGAACCGGCAGTATCATTTTTGGCCGAAGAAGATCGCGTTTTGCCTACCGCCATCAAGGAACGGCCGCCTCGCACCACACCGAAAACAGAACCGGAGTTGGCCCCACCGCCGGAACCTGAACCCATCCCGGAAGAACCGGCTCCAGTTGTTGACCCTGACTACCTGGACATTGATCCGGCTGAACTGGAAGCTCTCCTGGGCAGCGCGGCTGATTTGGACACGGATGATTTGCCAGATTTGGATGCGTTTTGGGACAGCGCATTGGAGGAAGGGGCAGATGATGCTTCTTCCGCCCTTTCTTTTGAAGAAGCGATGCAGCGTGGTTTAATCTCTTTGGATATGGATGAGGAAGGGCAGCCCCATGAGTAATCTTGTACAAACCCGGCAGCGCGACGATATTTTTGAGATTGTCCTCAACCGGCCGGAAAAGCGGAATGCCATTAATCTGGAAATGATGCGGGGGCTGGACACGGCCGTACAAGAAGCCAACCGCACCCCCGATATACGCACCGTCGTCATTCGCGGCGAGGGCAAGGTGTTTTCCGCCGGGATTGACGTGAGCGCTTTTCTGGATTTGGCGAATGAGTTTGGCCCGCACTGGCAGTCACGCTCCCTTTCCATTACGGAAATGTTTCAGGTGGTCTTGACCCGGCTGGAACGGTTGGCCGTGCCTACCATTGCCCTGCTGCACGGCCACTGCCTGGGGCTGGCGCTGGAACTGGCCCTGGCCTGCGACTTTCGCATTGCCGCCGCGGGCACGAAGATGGGGCTGCCGGAAACCCGCCTGGGTCTCATCCCGGATGTGGGTGGCACGACGCGGTTGGTGCGGCTCGTGGGGCCGTCCCGCGCCAAAGAACTCATTTTTACGGGGCGGCAAATGGATGTGGCTACGGCCGTAACCTGGGGCATCGTCAACTACGTCGTTCCTGCTGACGAATTGGCGGCCAAAGCGGACGAGTTGGCCGCCGAAATCCGCCAGGCCGCGCCGTTGGCGGTGGGCCTGGCCAAGCGCGTCATTGACGGCCTGGACGATATTGATCGGGGTCTGATGCTGGAGGGCTGGGCACAGGCACAGTTATTCAGTTCTGAAGATTTTATGGAGGGGATTCAGAGCTTTATGATGAAACGGCCGCCGCAGTGGCAGGGAAAGTGAGGGGAACAGCCTTAACCAAGCCGTTGAAAGTTAGACCATCTGTGCTATGATAGCGACATGACGCTGGAATACGAAAGGATTCTCCCCAAAGTACAGGAACTTGAAAAATGCTTTTTACAAACTATCTTTTACCAATTCAAAACCGCCCACGCTACACTTGTTTGCAAAGACAATGATTTAAAGGCAACTATATGTCAGATCAACCATTAGCAGAAGTCTTTGGATTTCCCATTGACAATTTATCTACAACAGCGGAGCATTATCGCAATGCTCACCTTTGCCCATATAACAACAAAGTACCATCTTGCACCAAGAGTAAAGCTAAAGACCCCCTCGGCGTTTGCAGCGTGTATTCCAGCAATGAAATCGCTATTACATGCCCTGTTCGTTTTCGTCAAGGCTGGAAAGTAATTACCGATGCAGCCAGTTTCTTTTTTCCCTCAAACACGACTTGGGTAGCTTTACCAGAAATCAGGTTGCACGATGGCGACGGACAATCGGCAGGCAATATAGATTATGTGTTGGTAGCCTACAATAAAAAAGGTCGAGTCGTTGATTTTGGTGCTGTAGAGGTGCAATCTGTTTATATTTCTGGGAATATCAGACGCCCCTTTGAATATTACATGGAAAACCGCACTCATCGCACTCAGATGAAATGGTCATCGACACATGTTCGCGCAGATTATTTGTCATCTTCGCGCAAACGACTTGTTCCTCAACTTCTTTATAAAGGCAAAATTATCCATGCCTGGGGGAAGAAGACCGCAATAGTGCTGCATGAAAATTTCTACACAACATTGCCAGAATTACCTACTGTTGAGCCAAAAAATGCGGAGGTAGCCTGGTTGATTTATGGGCTTGACTTAAACTCAGATATAAATCAATATCAACTCTCCCTTCGAGAAACAATTTACACTCGTTACCAATCCTCATTAGATAAAATTACAACCCCGCCTGTTGGGAGAATAGATGGGTTTGTCACCCTGTTGCAAGATAAGTTAGATGACAAGTTAAGCGAAGATGATCTGCCGGATGAATCAGTTAACCTAAAAGATATTTTGGGTAGTTGACGATTTGTTTTAACGTGGTGCAATAAAGATAATGCTGATTGACAATCATTTTGACGCCAAGTTTGCCGATGATATTGCCAAGTTTGAATCGTATAACAAGCATCTTTACCGGCCCAATACTTACCTGCACAAATGGTGGGCGCGGCGATGCGGCAGCACGTTTCGCGCAATTTTGAAACATCTTGTGTCGGACGAAGAGCATCAAGACTATTATTCGCCCGGCGGGCTGGAAGGCAAAATTGTTTTGGATCCGATGATGGGCGGAGGCACGACGGTGCATGAAGCAATCCGGTTAGGCGCTAATGTTGTAGGCGTTGATATTGACCCGATTCCTGTTTTACAAGCTCGTGCCACGTTGTCTGAATTGCCCCTAACATATCTGGAGTCTGCTTTTGACCGGTTTTACGGAAATTTATATGCAGAATTGGCGTCTTTATACCGCACAACCTGTCCTGTATGCGCATTATCATATGAATTACGGTTTGTTTTATATGGATTACGGCGGCAATGTCAGTGTGGTAATGCGCTTTTCGTAGATTCTCTGGTTTTACGTTACAACAGCGATGGTTCAAGCTTCCATATTCATCCCGAATCACATGATATTTACCTTGGCGACAATTTGTTTTCTGCATCTGATGCGATAGATAAACCACCCGTCTTTGAGAAAAATGTCAAGGTCTGTCTACAATGTCATTCTATGTATAAGGAAGACACGGATGTACCTTTCTATCGTCGTTACCAACCGGTTGCCATTGCAGGTGAATGCAAGGAGCATGGCTTGTTTTTTGCTGCGCCACAGCAGGCAGATCGGGACAGTATCGCTCATGCAGATAAACGTCGCAGCCAGTTGCCCTTTTCAGCCGATGACTTTCTTGTAGAAGCTGGCCCCAAATCTCGGGATTTACTTAATCGAGGTGTTGCCAGTTATCTGGATTTGTTTTCCAGTCGTCAATTGCTGTTTCTGCATCAGGCGATTGAGCTTTTACCGGCGTTTGAACCGCTTGTTCGTCTGAATTTGGCTTTACTGGTGTCCACATCACTGGAGTTTAATGCGATGTTGTGTGGATATAAAGGAGCAAAGAAGAACCGGCCGGGCGCTATTCGGCATACATTTGCCCACCACGCTTATTCATTTCCTTACACTGCATTGGAAAACAATCCGCTCTACCGTAAAAAGCAGTCGGGGAATTTACAGAACTTGTTTTACAGTCGCATTGTTCGCGGCCGCCGCTGGGCGCAGAAACCTGTAGAGCGCATGATCAATGGTAACGGCCGCCCCGAGAAGGTTGTTATTTCGGGCGAGGTTGATGAAGGTACGGAGGTTTCCCGATTCACTGATTTGAAGCAAGGTTCACGCCGTTTTTTATTGCGGCAAGGTTCGTCGGCTGCTCTGCCTGTTCCCAATAACAGCGTGGATTATGTGATTACCGATCCGCCC
>JAJRTP010000110.1 GCA_024278255.1 Chloroflexota bacterium
AAATCACTAAAAGAATAATAAGTATCCAGCGTATCATGAAATTACCTCCTCATATACACATGCTCCCCATGAACGAATGTGTGGTAAGCTGCAGGACGATTGAACCCTCTACATATAATTAAGTTATGTATTCTGACGCCAAAAACAGCGACAAGGCTACATAATATGATATACATAATATCAGTTGACATAGTATTGGTCAAGGTTCGTATAGAGTGAATTTGGGAAAATACGGCTGTTTTTGCCTTTTTCAGGTTGGAAAAGCGCTCGATTTGGCTGAATGATGGCAGAGAAAAGGGGGATGGTATTGGTAAACGGCCGTGGCTGTCGCCCAAATTTTCACGTAGCTTTTATTACCTATTGCCGAAAAACCCTTAATATAACAAGGTAGAGGGTATAGGGTGTACCGATAGCGTTGTAATGGTAAATGAAACTCCGGCAGCTTAACATGCGGGGTAAATGAAGTACTGTTATTTATGACCAGACGAGTAGTAAGCAAGTGTTACAAGCAGATCACTTGTATTCGGGCACACACCACGTCAGAAAGAATATCCTGGCAAAACATGTAGGTGATGTATGGACGAATACGCAGAAAATATTTTCCAGGTTGGGGAACAGCCCATCCATTATGTAGAAGCCGGTAAACGAGGCCGGCAAGTGGCTTTGCTTATTCATGGCTGGTCCAGCTCCTGGTATGCCACTTCCCCTTTACTAGGCCCGTTGGCCCAAAGATTCCACTGCATTGCTATTGACTTACCCGGTTACGGCCAATCTCCCCCTTTTGCGGAACGCACAACCATTCCCAAATATGTTGATTTGCTGGCAGACCTGATTGAAAAGATCAGTGATGGCCCGGTGGTGCTGGTGGGTCATTCTATGGGCGGCATGATTAGCTTGTCGCTGGCGTTGCAATACCCGGTTCTGGTGGAGCGGATGGTGTTGTTGAACCCGACTATTACAGGGCGGTTATCCAAAGCGATTAACTTCTACATTTCTCCGATTACGATGATGGAGCGCTTTGGTATTGGCGGCTACATTGTTTCTTCAGTGGAGCAGACTTTCATGGGCTTGACCGACCGCTTGATGCGCCCTGTTTCTTTTGCTAACCGCACTTCCATTATGGAAAGCGATTACGAAAAACTGCGTAAAGATGCCCGCCGCCGGGGACAAGGCCGGGTGCGGGCGGAATGTTACTGGGCGATGCGGGATAATGATTTAAGCGGCCAGTTAGCGGAAATCGAGACGCCGACGCTGGTTATTTGGGGAGCGGAAGATAATACCGTGCCGCTGCGAGATGCCGGGGTAGTAGCTGATGAATGGCCACAGGCAGATTTGCGTATTATTCCCAACGCCGGGCATTGGCCTCATTTTGAGACGCCGGAGATTACCCGCCGCCATGTAGCCGCTTACCTGGGGCTGCCCCTGGCCAGTGATGAGTTATACAAGCCGGTGGGGGAGGATGAATTGGCCCAAATCAATGAGATTGCCCAGTTTTTTGTCCATTCGGATGTGGGCCAGGGTTTGAGTCTGCCGGAGCGGACTCGTCTGGCGGCACAGTGTGAGGTGCGTGTGTTTGAGCCTGGCGAGGTGATTGCCCGCGCTTCTGAGGTAAGTGATGAGTTGTTTATTATTCAGAAAGGGTTTGTAGAGGTTTGGAAGGAGCCGGAGGAGGATGGGAAGCGTAACGGCCGTGATCCCCACAACCTTATCCACGTCGTCAACTTGCGCGCCGGGCAAATTACCGGCGAACTGGCTATGTGGGACAAAGGCGAACGCAGCGCCGATTTACGGGCCGGGCGGGAAGGGGCTGTACTGCTGGTGCTGACACGCCGTCGCCTGCGGGCCTTGGTAGATGATGATCCGGAATTAGGCTCTCACTTTCTTTGGAATATGTCCACGGCTATGTCCCGGCGTATTCGCTTTATCCAATGGCAGTTGAATCGGGTGCAAGAACAGCCTCGTATGACTCGTGTCGAGCGGATGCCCGCCCACAGCAGCACGGTTATGGTTCCTACCGTTTAGAATTTATTTCCCCGCAAAAAGTCACCCCAATCATGTGACATTCGCCACACCAAATAAACCGCCAAAATAGCTACACTGTTAGCATTAAAATTTGGGCGTTATTCCTCCGACTCGACAAATGCAAAACTTGTGAAGCACGCTCAAATAAATCGAAATTCAGGAGCAATTATGTTGACAGCGTATGACTTGATGACAATTGACCCGATTACTGTCAAGCCGGATACTCCTTTGCTGGAAGTGGTGGCTTTGATGAATAAAGTGGGCAATCGCCAACTGCTTGTTGTGGCTGATGATGGAGAGCTGGTGGGTATTGTGACGGACCGGGATGTGCGGCTGGCGGTCAATTCCCCGTTGGTGACGGATGAGCCGTTAGACCGGATACAGGTTTTGGAACAGCATACGGCCGTTGAATGTATGACCCGCGATCCCAAAACTATCCCCTCGGATACGCCCATCCACAAGGTAGCCCAATTATTGAGCGCCTACAAGTATGGCGCGCTGCCGGTGGTAGATGATGGTCAGTTAGTGGGTATTGTCACGGTGACGGATTTGTTGAACCAAATGGCTTTGCTGCCTGAACCGGATTAAGAGATTGACATTTTTTATGTGAGCTTTTTTGTTCATATTCCTCCTCCTACGTTTGGTGTTGTTTGAAAAAGCGCCGGTGCAAACCGGCGCTTTCTCTTTTAATGTTTCCTGAGCGCGGCTGATTGGGGTTTCGTTTCACGGCCGTTTCTCTCTACAATGAACCCATGCTTACCTGGGTTGCCCGCTTTGGCCGACCGGCCGACTTTACATTACCTGTTCCCGAAGATTATATTGTGACTGTGCCTGAAGATGTGGTGGTGCAGCGTCACGGCCGTAGCGCTTTCCATATCAGTTGGCAGGAAACAGCCGATTCCGTCGCTATCCGTTATGGGGATGAGGTGGTGACAGTGTTGGGGGCGAATAAGGCAGTTTTGCAGGGGGTTACGGCCGTACATCCCATCTTTACCCTGTCTTTTCGTGGCGGCGTGTGGCACGGCCGTACCCTGAATGCGGCAGAACGGGCTGTGTCCCTGCAAAAAGTAGTCAACTTTCGGGATATTGGCGGGTATGGTACGAAGGACGGCCGTACCGTGCGCTGGGGGCTGGTTTTTCGCAGCGGCGACCTTTCCCGGTTGAACGGGCGGGATGAGACCCGGTTACAGCAGTTGGGCGTGCGTTCTGTTTGCGATTTGCGCTCAGAGGAAGAAATGTCCCGTTACCCGGATCGGCTGCCGCCGGGGATGCGTTATTGGCCGCTGTCTGTGGCGAACATGACCGGGCGTGCCCGCTGGCGGGCATTGCACGCTACGTTATTTCGCCGCGATTTGCTCCATGAATTGATGCTGGAAGGGTATACGCGGGTGATGGTAGATGAGAACGCAACGGCCGTCGGCCACATTTTCCGCCTGCTGGCCGAACCGCAAAACCTGCCCCTCCTGGTTCACTGCGCCGCGGGGAAAGACCGGACGGGTGTGGTTATGGCTCTACTGCTGCATACACTCGGCGTGCCGGACGAGGTCATAATGGCAGATTATACGATGAGTAATTTGTATTATCGCCAGTTCAAAGCGGCGCTGGAACCGGACATCAAGCGGCTGCGGCCTCTGGGCATTACGGCGGATGAACTGCACGCGGTTTTGATTGTACGGCCGTCTATGCTGCAAGCCGCGTTCGACCACATCCGCCGGGAATATGGCTCCGTCTCAGCTTATTTGCGGGATGCGGCGGGGGTGGATGACAAGGTGATTACGGCCGTGCGCCAAAATTTACTGACGCGATAAAGCCTGGGCTGCCTGCGCCTGCTCAACAATATTGCTGATTTGCGCCAGATGGCTATCGTCGTGGAAAAGGCCGGTGACAAAATAGCCGATGGCGTTCAGCTCGCCAACAAAGCGGTAAGGCATGTGCCGGTTATCCAGATACGGTTCATCCGGCCACATTTCCAGGCTGGCCAAACGCATCCGGCGGCTTTCTTCCAGGCGATGGCGGCATTGCTCAATGGTGGTGACGGTTTGCCAGGGCACTTCGCTGCGGGAACGGCCGTGATATTCAACCCCCCGCGCCAACTCTGCCGCCAATACCGCAGATTCCTCCGATGAGGCAGTAGAGTTATTTCAGAATAAGAGGGAAAGACAGATTACCCCTTTCCCCATTTTTGAACCTTAATAAACATAGCGACTCCTTTTTGCAAAGTTGACTAAACCGGCAA
>JAJRTP010000111.1 GCA_024278255.1 Chloroflexota bacterium
ATTGTTATCATTGTCGTTTTGCGTCACATTTCCCGCAAGATTCCGGCGGCGCTCGTTGCCATGATTGTGGCCACGCTCCTGGTTTATATTTTCAATCTGGCTGATCAAGGCGTGTCTGTGATTGGCGTTTTGCCCAGCGGTTTCCCACCCATTGCCCCTTTACCGATTTTCGATTTGCCCCTGATCGCTGATTTATCTACGGCCGCGTTAGCTGTAGGGGCTATTGGTTTGGTGGAAACATCTGCCATTACCCGTTCCATGTCGGCTCAGACCGGGCAGCGATTGGATAATAATCAGGAGTTTGTAGGACAGGGCATTTCCAACGTGATGATGGGTATTTTTTCCGGCTTTCCCGGCGCCGGTTCCTTTTCCCGTTCGGCTGTCAATTTTAATGCGGGGGCTAAAACGCCTATTGCCGCCGTGATTTCGGCTGGTTTAGTTTTACTAGCCATGTTTATCCTGGCCCCCGTAGGCGCGTATATTCCCCGCACAGCCTTGGCTGGCGTTTTGATGGTGACCGCTTATGGCTTGATAGATAGAGAAGAGATTCAGCGTATCTGGCACAGCCATCCCGGTGACGCCATTATTATGGTCGTGACCTTTATGGGCACCCTTTTCCTGACGATTGAGTTTGCCGTTTTGGCGGGTATCCTTCTGTCTTTGGTGGTGTACTTAGTACGCACCAGTATGCCCCGTGTGCGGGCCGTGGTGCCGGATGATAGCTACCATCATTTCGCCTATCAACCGGATAAAGAGGAGTGCCCGCAGTTGGGCGTCATTGAAATTTTGGGCGATCTTTATTTTGGCGCCGTTAATAATGTGGAAGAGTTTATTTTGCGTCATGCTGATGAACACCCGGAGCAGCGTTTTTTGATGCTGCGTATGCGTTCGGTGAACAGTATTGATTTCAGCGGTATTCACATGCTGGAAACTGTGGTGAATCATTTCCGGGAACAGGGCGGCGATGTTTATTTGGTACGGGCCAATTACAAGTGTAAGGTAATGGCCGCCCGAACTCATTTTGATGAGTTTTTGGGTATGGATCATTTTCTGAATGAGGATGAAGCTGTCAGCTTTATGTTTTATCATGTTCTGGACCCGGCTATTTGTATTTATGAATGCCCGGTGCGGGTTTTTAAGGAATGTGTAAATTTGCCCAAGCGGATGGACCTGGTTCTGGAGTTGGGTGATGAGGCTGAGTTGGCAGAGGACGTTCCGGTGGTGTTGCCTCAGGAGTTGTGGCGGCGTTTGCATCCGGCCAAGAGTGAAGGGGAAAACGGCCGTCTTCCCCCATTGATCGTAGATGTCCGGGAACCACGAGAATACCGGCAGCATCACATCCCTGAAGCGGAACTGCATCCCCTGACAGAGATTTTGACTGGTAAAGCCGATTTGCCTAAAGATCGGGAAATTGTTCTGGTTTGCCGTACCAGCCGCCGCAGCCGCCGGGCTGCCGCGGCTTTACGAAAACAGGGGTATACAAGACTTAGTTACCTGAAAGATGGCATTACGGGTTGGGAAAGCGCAAATTTGTTGGAGGCGGTAGAGTAAACTGATGGAAAATGAGTATCATCCCTCACGGAACATTGGCCTGGATTTGGTCCGGGTAACGGAAACGACGGCGCTGGCTGCCGGCCGTTGGGTGGGATCGGGCGATTATAACGCTGCGCACCGGGCAGCTACACGAGCTATGCACACGGCCTTAAACACGTTGGAAATGAACGGCCGTATCGTTGTCGGCGAAGAAAATCGGCTGGGTGAAGATTTGCATCTGTGCAAAGGGGAAATGGTGGGTAACGGCCGTGGCCCGGAAGTAGACCTGGTAGTGGACCCCATTGATGGCACCAAACTGCTGGTAAAAGGAATGCCGGGAGCCGTGTCCTTTGTAGCCGTAGCTCCTCGTGACACCATGTGGTCACCAGTGCCCGCCATTTATATGGACAAAATTATTGTAGATAAAGGAGCCGCCAGTGCCCTGGTACCCGAGTGCCTCGATGCCCCGGCCGCCTGGACGTTGGCCCTGGTGGCCCGCGCCAAAGAAAAAGCCATTCACGACGTCACTGTCGTCGTCCTGAACAGGCCGCGAAATCAGGATTTAATCGAAGAAATCCGCACAGCCGGCGCGCGGGTTTTGTTGCAGGAAGAAGGCGATTCTGAAGGGGCTTTAGTGGCTGCGGTAACGCATACCAGCGTAGATATGCTGATGGGCATTGGTGGAGCGGCTCAGGGCTTGATGTCCGCCTGCATTGCCAAGGCGACAGATGGCGCTATGCTGGGCCGGCTGGCTGCCCAAAGTGAAGAAGAACGACTGGCTGTTGAGGCTGCCGATTTAGATGCTGACCGCATTCTCACGGAAAGCGATCTGGTGGCCGGTGATGAGATCTTTCTGGCCGTGTCCGGTATTACCCAAACCCGTCTTCTCAAGGAACTACAGTTTTTCAGCGACCGGGCCGTCGTCCATTCCTTGCTCATCCGTTCCGAGACAAGAACGCGCCGCTTTATTCTGGCGGAGCATTTTATGCGGGTGTGATGTGTCTTATTCGGCTGCCTCACGGATGCCGTAAGCCTGCATTGTTTCCGGGTACAAGAGCCAGGCCAGGCCAATCAGGGGTTGGATAAGGGGAAAGAAGGCGTAATCAATGCCAAAATAGCGCCAGACTGTGCTGCCAATCATCTCCGGGTACAAAATGCTGAGGATACCCACGACCAGCGTGAAAGCTGTCTCGATGCCCAAAACGGTGACGGACAAATACCAGGCCCAGCGGCGGCGGATAGCAAAACCAAAGGTTGCCAGAAAATAGAGCAGGGAAGCGGTCAGGGTCAGCATTGGCCCCACCGGGTTAACCTCGCCTTCTTTGAGGAATAGCTGGTATGTGCCTCGGAAAAAAGTGGAAATAGCCAATACCGGGTAGGAGACAGCCAGTACGACACCGGCCCCTTTGATAAAGCGGGACCGGTTGTCTACAGGCAGATCGTTTGTGGCATTAGAAGGGGGCGCTGATCGTTCTTGTTTCATGGCGAAATTGTAACACGAAGGGGAAAGATGGGCATTTCATTAGGTGGCATTACCAAGAGAGACTATCTGGTCTAAAATCAGGTGGATTGGGCGTAAGATTATTGGCAGCCGCTGCATCACTTTATAAGGGCTTACTATGGGCGACGATTTTCCGGATTTTGATTATGATTATGGCACAGAGGATGGCGGTTACGGCCGTTTCCGAAACGGCTGCTTTGTCTTGCTTTCCTTGTTCCTGGTCGTTGTCCTGCTGGCCGCCTTTATCCCTACCATTTTGTGGTTAGTCTCGTTTCAGGACAATAGACCCCCGGCGGAACCTACTCCCACCCCGGGTTTGCTGGGTGAAGCGCCTGCAGAACCGGATGAACCGGCTGCCACCCAGCCTCCGGCCGAAGCTATATCCAATACGGAAACGATTGCCGAAACACCCACATCTCCACCCCCGCCTGCCCTGGAATTAGACGTCAACCGTATTGCTTTCATCAACGATGATGGGCAGTTGATGACGATTGCGCCTGATGGCAGTGATGCCCGCCAATTGACCCGCGGCCGGCAGCGTTTGCGCTTTCCGGCCTGGTCGCCGGACGGCCGCCAGATTGCCGCTATTGGCACAACCGGTTCGGCTGTGGCTGTCTATGCCGTTGACGCTGAGGCTAAACGCAGCCAACCCATCGCCCTTTACGCAGATCGAGACAAGACGCCATTTTACCTTTACTGGTCGCCTGACAGCGCCCAAATCAGTTTCCTCTCCAGCAACACAACGGGATTGGCCTTGCAGCTTGTCCCGGCCGATGGCGCTGTTGAAAGCCGGATTGTGGCCACTGGTTCTCCTTTCTACTGGAATTGGGCAGCGGACGGACAACAAATGCTCATTCATGCCGGTGAATCCAGCCAGGATGCCCGCCTGGAGATGATTGAGACGGATGGCGACGGCCGTGGTGATCCCATTGCCAATCCAGGACGTTTTCAAACACCAGTTATTTCGGCTGACGGCCGTTACTGGGCCTATGCCGCACAAACTCAGGGGAACAGCCAGATAGTCGTTGAGGATAACGAGACGGGGGCGCAGCAGGTACAGCGCCATTCCGGCCTGACTGCTCTGGGCTGGAGTCCTGCGGCAAACGTCCTGGCTTTCATCAGCGGCGATTCTCCGGAGAGTGATGATTTTGAAGGCCCGCTCCGTTTGATGGATGCGGCGACGGGAGAAATTACCTTGCTCAGCCGGGAGAATGTGCTGGCTTTCTTCTGGTCGCCAGACGGCCGTTCTCTGGCCGCCTTCAACTTTCGGGGAAGAATGCAAAATCGAGGCGATATTTCTGCTCGGGCTAAGGGAAATTTTACCAAACCGGCGCGGCAATTTGATTTGCCCCCCATAGAACTGACTATTTTTGACATAGCTACTGGTGAAGGCCGCGTCATTTTGGAATTTACGCCCACGCTTACTTTCCTCTCCCAATTTCTACCTTTTTTTGACCAGTACGCCCTTAGCCACCGCCTCTGGTCCCCCCAAAGTGATGCCCTCGTCCTGCCCATACAGGAAGGGGATGTCAACCAGATTGTCCTCGTCTCCACCAAAAACGGCTCCACCCGAACGCTTGGCGAAGGGGATATGCCCTTCTGGAGTCAAAATTAGCGTTTGACTTTACCGAAAAACCGCAGAGGGCGCGGGGATCGCAGAGATTTGCCAGAGAAAAATCCTGCCAATCCGTGACTTTACTGAAAAAAGGTTGATTTCACCGCAGAGACGCAGAGAACACAGAGATTTTTCTCTGGGAGACTCTAAATTCTTTGCGCCCTCCGCGTCTCTGCGGTTAGTTTTTTCAGCAGACTCATCCGTGCAATCCATGGCTTTTTCCGAAAGACCCAGTGTTTAACCGCTTCCCGCCAGGTGCGTGTTAAAAAACCGGCTGATGTGTGTTTCCATGTAAAGACGGTCTGCCGGTTTGCGGGGCATGTGGCGGGAATCGGGGAAGAAGAGTAGATCGTATTCCTTGTTGGCGGCAATGAGGGCGTTGACCAGACGGGCTGTGTGGCGGAAATGGACGTTTTCGTCAATCAGACCGTGTACCAGGAGAAGATTGCCCGCCATTTTGTCCACGTGCGCCATCACACTGCTCTGCTCATATCCGCCGGGATTGGTTTGGGGCAGGCCCATGTATCGCTCCGTATAGCCAGTGTCATAGCCATCCCATAGCTGTGACGGGCGCGCCGGCAACGGCCGTACCAAACACCTCCCCCGCTTGCGCCAGACACATCAAAGCCATGTAGCCGCCATAACTCCAGCCATAAATTCCCACCCGCTGCAAGTCCGCCCAGCCCTGCGCCGCCAGCCAGCGGACGCCATCCACCTGATCCTGCACCTCGATGGACCCCATGCGCCCTTTGATGCCGCTCTCAAAGGCCAGCCCGTGCCGGGCGCTGCCCCGATTGTCCAGCTTGAACACCAGAAAGCCTTGCTGCGCCAGATATTGCGCCCGCATGTCGGCCGTCAGCCCCCAACTGTTGGTCACGCGCTGGGCGTGCGGCCCGCCGTACACGCTGACGATAGTGGGATGCGGCTCGTCGCCAAAATGAGCCGGCGGGCGGTAGACAGCGCCGTACAACGTCACGCCGTCCCGATTTTCCAGCGAAACCAATTCCGGCGCGGGTAAATCCAGTTCGGCTACACGGGGATCGGCTTCATTGTGGATGGTTTGCAAAATGGTTCCGTCTGTCAGGGAGCGCAGGGTGATGGTTGGCGGATGGCCGATGTTTTGCCAGGTGTCCAGGAATTGGTTTTTTTGCCGGTTGACGACGATGGTGTGTAGTCCCGGTTCGGGGGTCAACGGCCGTATCTCCTCCCCATCCAATGAAACCGCGTACAAATGCCGCTCCCTGGGGTCAGGATGCGTCGCCGTGAAATAAACCAGCCCCGCTTTTTCGTCCACGCTCACGATTTCGTCTACTAGCCAGTCGCCCTGGGTTAACGGCCGTATCAACTCCCCGTTCCCATCGTACAGATAGAGGTGCATAAAGCCGGTATGCTCGGAGGCCCAAAGGAAACGGCCGTCCTTGAGCGGGTGGAACATCTTGTGCAGGTTAATCCAGACGTCGCTCGTTTCCCGCAATAGGCGTGTCCCGGCTCCTGTTTGCGGGTCAAAGCGGAGCAGATCAAGCTGGCTTTGCTCCCGGTTGAGAAGTTGGGCGGTGATACGGCCGTCCGGTAGCCAGTTCACCCGCGCCAGATACACATCCTCATTTTCGCCCAAATTCAGCCAGACCGGTTCGCCGCCCGCAACGGCCGTGACCGCCAGCCGCACGGTGGCGTTGGCCTGCCCGGCAAACGGGTAGCGGTGTTCCTCCACAATCGCCGGGCCGGTGGCATCTTTGCCTTGATGGACGATGGGGTAGAGGGGTATGTGCGTCTCGTCCACTTCCGTAAAGGCGATAAATCGGCTGTCCGGCGACCACCAATAGCCACGCCGCCGATCCATCTCTTCCTGGGCAATATATTCGGCCAGACCGTGCGTTTTGCCCGTCCCCCGCGCCCCGAAGGTGATCTGGCGCGGCTCGCCGCCGGCGACAGGCACAACGTAAATTTCCGCATCCTGCACGTAAGCCACCCACTGGCTGTCCGGCGAAAAGTGGGGATCGGGGATGGGCGAGTCGCCGCCTTCTACCAGCAGGCGCAGTTCTCCGTCTGGCATATCCTTAAGGTACAGATTGCCGCGCAGGGGGATGAGGAGAGTACGGCCGTCACCCGACCAGGCATAGCTAGTGACGCCAAACTCCCGCTGGCGCAGCCGTTCCCGGCGCAGCGCCTCTTCCAGGGAAATATTGTCGTCCCTTGCTCCGCCATCGGGCGGGGTGATGAGGATGCGGGCGGTTTCTGTCTCCAGTTCATAGGCATAGAGCTGCCGGGTGAGGCTGTAGTCGGGACTGTAGAGGTAAGTGAGGGTACGGCCGTCGGGGCTGAACGCCAGCGTGCCCGGCACATTCATCCCCGGCAGTGGGAATTTGATTGTTTCTTTAAGGGTAAGCGGGTTGTGTGAACTATTCATTATATTCCTTTTTTGGGTTGGAGATCGAAGATTATGGCATTATACTGTAATTAGATTGTTACAGGAATTACCATGCCTAAACTTTATGAATACTTTGGTCTAATCATTCTTTTTTATTCAAATGAGCATGAGCCAATTCATGTTCACGGTAAATATCAAAGGGGCAGAAAGCAAAGCAGAATTTTTTATTGAAGATGGCAAAATTATTGAGATTCGATACAGTTCGGTGCGCGGGCGACGGCCGTTAACACGGAGGCAAATGGACAATTTCAAAACAGTCGTCGAGTATCACGCAGAGGAGATTGTACAAAAATGGATAGATTACTTCGTGTTTCACAAGCAAGTAGAATCGAAAACGATCACCCGCAAGATTTGATGAATTTACCGAAAGATGCTGTCGTTGATGTTGTGTCTGCGGACTACATTGATAATTACAGGCTGCATCTGGTATTTAGTGATGGAAAAGAGCGTATTATTGATTTTTCCCCTTTTTTGAAAGGTTCGTCAAATCCCATGATCCGGAAATACCTGGATTTGGACAATTTCCGAAGTTTCACCATTCAATATGGCGATCTGGTATGGAATGATTATGATCTTTGTTTTCCCATCGCAGACTTGTACGAAGGAAAAATTTAACATCGAAATCTAATCTCCAATTTCCACTTCTGCAAACGGGCAGCCCATTTCCCCAACCACTCCATTCACATAAGCAATGTCTGCGGCGCTGAGGTATTCCCGATAGCCGCCTACCACGCCTTTGCGCACCTTGAAACTCTCGGCGTCGCTTTTTTGGCCGGGCTGCATCTTGTCATCCTGGAAGAAACCTTTGGCTTCCAGTTTTTTCATGTTTTCAAAACGGGAAAATTCCACCGCTGCCCGCACCAGGTCGTCGTCAAAATTTTGCAGCTCCATAAATTGTAGAACTTGCTTCAGAACCGCTTCCGGGTCGGCGTGCATCTCCTCGTAGCGCAGGCGCATGAACGCTTGGGGCACGTTCTGGTTGGCGTGCCACAGGTTGTAAAAGGCGACGATTTTACGCGCCCCGTACCGTTCGCTGCGGATAAATTCGGAGATGTCGCCCTGGAATTTGCCAATTCGTTTGGTGGCCTGGAAGTAGCTGGACACCAGCACGTCTTTGATGTTGCGGGTGATGAAGATGACTTTGCTGTCGGCGTATTCGGATTTGTCGCTGGGCAGCCGGTTGTAGGGGAATCCGGCCTTCAGGGAGGAGAAATCGTGGCTGAAATGGGTGCGCCGGACGCCGGGCACGGCCGTAATCCCATACGTGTCAATCATCTGCTCCTCCGGCAGCCCGTATTGATCGCATATTGCCTTGCCAATGAGCAGCCGCAGCCAGGTACGACCGCATTTGGGATAAGAAATTATATAAACTTCTACGTCGGGCTGGTTAATTCGGCGGCGGATGACGGCCGTTTTCAACCAATCGTAAGCGTTTATCATCGTGTAATTGTAATTGGTAATTGGGTAACTGGGTAATTGCCAATGACCAATTACCAATTACCCCATATAATTACCCATCATCACTTCACGGAGGTCTGGCATCTATGCCATTTTCATTTCAGCCAACAGAAATACCGGATGTTATTTTAGTAGAGGCCACACGGTACGGCGACGCGCGCGGCTTTTTTATGGAGACGTACCAGCAGGCCGAATTTGCCGCCAACGGAATTGACGTGCAGTTTGTCCAGGACAATCGCTCCTATTCAGCCTATAGTGTGCTGCGCGGCCTGCATTACCAGCTAGAACCTTATGCCCAGGGCAAGCTGCTCATGGCCCTGACGGGGGAGATTTTTGACGTGGCGGTGGATATTCGCCAGGGGTCGCCCACTTACGGCCGTTGGGTCAGCGCCATCTTGTCTATGGAAAACGGCCGTATGCTCTACATCCCCCCCGGTTTTGCCCACGGCTTCTGCGTTCTCAGCCAGACGGCCGATCTTGTCTACAAGGTCAGCGCCCCCTACAGCCGTGAATGCGAACGGGGCATCGCCTGGAACGACCCGGCCATCGGCATAGATTGGCCCGTCACCGATCCGATCCTATCTACCAGGGACCAGCAAAACCCCGTTCTGGCCGAAGCCGACAACACATTTGTTTATGTAGTGCCAGGCACGGGGTATAAGGCTTCTGAATGACCAAGACCGTTAACCCCGTGCCTGGCACTGCTCATATCGAATTACGGTTTACCGATAACTGATTACCAACATGCCCAACTTCCAGTTCGACAAAACCTCCTTCTTCCTCGGCCTCCTCGTGGGGATTGGGCTGGCTTTTGCCTTTTACAAAGCCTCGCCCTTTTTGCGCCGTCAGGTGGATAAGATGCGGAATTGGGCGCAGGGGCGAATTTCTTGGATGCGTTCCGGCATTGATGAGCGGTTCCGGCGGGAGACGGCCGAATATGCCCAAACTGCTCATCTGGGGAAGCAATGGGCTAAACTCAGCCAGATTTTTATCCCATCCCATCTGACGCTGCCCCCGGCCGATCCCGCTCTCATCCCGGAAGACCGGGGGGCGATGCAGTTCCGCTATGCGTGGCCGGAATTGGCGGGGTGGGTGGGCGCGCCTTTGCCGCCTTCAATGACGGTGGAACAACTCATGAATAACGGCCGTCGCGTCGTCATCACCGGGGAAACAGGGGCGGGAAAATCAACCTTGCTGGCGCAAATGGCTTACCGGGCGGCCACGGCCGTACCCGATGGTGAGGATGCGGCCTGGGTGGAATTTATGCCCGCACTGGTGCATCTGGCCGAACTCAACCTGGTTCTTAGTGAGGGCGAACCGTCGGTCACTCCTTTGGTCAAAGCCTTATCCCGGCGCAGCAGTCCCGTCACAGCGCCCGGCATTGGTGATTTATTGCAGCGTAAACTGGCGGCAGGTCAGGTGCTGCTCCTGCTGGATGGCTGGGATGAGGCGGCAGCGGAATTACGGCCGTTTGTGGCCGATTGGCTGCGACAGCTTTTGGCCGATTTCCCGGAGACGCGCCTGTTCATCGCTGCCGGGCTGGAGGGGTATGGCGCGCTGCTGGATTTGGGTTGTACGGTTACGGCCGTGCTGCCCTGGCGACTAGGACAGGCCGAGACATTCAGCCAACAATGGCAGGCCGCGCTCAATCTGGAAGAACTGCCTGCGCTGACCGATTTTTGGCAGCCGGGGCAGACAGCGCTGCAAACCAGCCTGCGCTTTTGGCGGTTGGTTTTGGGAGATGGGCAGCCGGGAGACGGCCGTTTCTACGATTTGGTCAAGTCCGTCATGCCCCTGATAGCCGGGCCGCAAAAAGCGGCCGATTTTGCTGACGAGGATGTGACGCGCTTCTGGCAGGCATTTGCTTACTGCGCTTTGGCCGGCGGCAAGCTCCGTCTTACTTCTGCCGAAATCAGAGAGATTGCCGCGCCATTGGCGGTGGATGGGGCGGGAGAACTGGACAAAGCCAGATACAACCGCCTGCGTAAATCGGTGCAAAAGAACGGCCTTTTTGCGCGCCGGGGCAGCGGCTTGGCCTTTTCTGCGCCGGTCTGGCGAGATTTTTGGGCGGCGCGGCATCTGGCGCAGGCGGATTTGGCGGCTGATGTGACGGCGTATCTATCAGATGCGGCCTGGCAGCCGGTCCTCCGTTTTTACGTGGCACAGAGGGGAGCGGGTGAATTGGCGGAAGCGGCGTTGGCGCAAGATAGGGTTTTTCAGGCGGCATCCTGGCTGGTGGAGGCGGTTGATGGCGGCCCCTGGCGGAAGCAAACGCTGCTGGCTTTGAGCAAGCGTATCTCTCAGGAAAGCAGCCCGCACTTGTTGCGTTTGCGGGCTGTGGCGGCATTGGCTTTGACGGGCGAAAAAGGCGTGATGACCTTTCTCACCCGATTGCTGGATTCCCCTAAACCGTTTTTGCGCCAGATGGGAACGATGGCTTTGCCGCCTGTGGCTGAGGGGCAGACGGCCGTTTTGCTGGATCGGATGCTGGCAGATGAAGATGCGGTAGTGCGCCAGACGGCCGCTTACAGTTTGCTGCAACTGCAAGTTGACCCGCGCATGGAACGGCCGTTGCTCACTGCGCTCATTGGCGAAGATGAAGAGGTCAGTTTGTTGGTAGCGGAGGGGTTGGCGCGCAACGGCCGTCCGGGGATTGATATTTTGCGGGAAGCGGTGGAGGATGAAGACGTGCATGTGCGCCGGGCGGCCATTCAGGGGTTGGCTTTGCTGGACGAAGATTGGGTGGAACCGCTGCTGACTAAAGTTGAGCGGTACGACGATGAATGGTTTGTCCGTTCGGCGGCGGGGGAGGCGCGGGAAGTCATCCATGTGCGGCAGGAACCGGTGGTCTGGCTGCCGCTCGATCCGGCGTCTCAGGCGTGGCTGGCGGGGTATGCCCGGCAGGAGAAGCTGGTATTGGATGAGAGTACGGCCGTATCTGTGTTGGCCTACTTGCTGGAAAACAGCGATCAGCAGCGGCTGCGGGCCTCGGCAGCGCTCCTTTTGGGGCAGTTGCCTGCTTTACCGGCACGCGAGGTGTTGGCTACGGCCGTGACTGACCCCGAACCCATCGTGCGCGAGGCTGCCTATGTGGCCCGCACGCAACTGGATCGGATGTATGCGTAAAAAGTTCAACTTCTCTGAGAAGTTGAACTTTTTGGATAGGCTATGACGAAACCTTTAATTGGTACGGCCCTGAAGCGATTTTTGCGGGATTATAAGCGGCAGCACTGGCCGGATGTGGCCCTGGCGGGGCTGCTGCAAAGTGTGGAGTACCCGGCTAACGTTGGCTCTATTTTTCGGGTGGCAGACGGGGCCGGTATGACGCAGTTGGCGCTGGCAGGCATTACCCCCACGCCGCCGCACCCCACGATTGACAAGGTAGGTCGGTTCAAGAGTTTGCACGTGCCCTGGTGGTATGAGAAGGACCCGCTGACGGCCGTATCCCAGTTAAAATCAGAAGGCTATCACATGGTCGCCGTGGAATTGGCGGATACGGCCGTGCCTTACCACGAATACGATTATCCGCAAAAAGTATGTCTGGTTGTCGGCCACGAGGATCACGGCGTGACCAAAGCGGTATTGAATGTGTGCGATACGGCCGTGTTCCTGCCCATGTACGGCAAAGGCCGCTCCCTTAACGTCCACGTCGCCTTCAGCATTGTCGCCTACCACATTTTGCACGTGAAGCGTGGTGCGTGATGCGTATTGCGTATTGCGTGATGTGTATTGCGTATCTCTCCATCCCCTCACCCCTCATCCCCTCACCTTTTCCCCCTTCACCTTGTCAAATACCTTGCTATTCCCGCCCTCATCCTGTATACTAAAGGGCACATGCGGGATAATACAACAAAACTTCTGGAAGGTGGGTATGAAAGTCTCTTGTTTGCAGGAAAATTTGGTAAAAGGTCTCAGTATTGTCAGCCGGGCAGTCAGCACGCGGTCTACGCTGCCAGTGTTGGCCAATGTACTGCTGGAAACGGATAACGGCCGTCTCAAACTATCGGCCACCAATCTGGAAATCATTGTGACGGCCTGGGTGGGAGCCAAAGTAGAAGACGAAGGGGCGATTACCATTCCCGCCCGCACCATTGTAGATTTTGTGGGGACGCTGCCTCAGGGGCCAGTAGAACTGGAATTAAACGAAGAGACGCAAACCCTGCACATTTCTTGCTCCCAGAACGAAGCCAATATCAAAGGCATTGACGCCCAGGAATTTCCCGTTGTTCCCCAGCCGGACACGGACAACCGCATCCGCCTGGAAACAGACGTGTTCAAGCAGGTCATCAACCAGGTGGTTTTTGCCGCCGCGACAGACGATACCCGGCCGACCTTGACCGGCGTCTCCATGCAGTTTGAAGGCAACCAGGTGTTGATGGTGGCGACGGATGGCTTCCGTCTTTCCATGCGCTCGGCCCAGATTCCAGGGCAGGTAGACCCGCCTATCAGCATCATTGTCCCGGCCAAATCGCTGGCTGAACTGGCCCGCATTATGCCGGATGACGCCGAAGCCATTTATATTTCCTTGCCGGAAAAACGGAACCAGATCATTATTGATATGGATAACGTGGTCTTGGTATCCCAGCTTATTAACGAAAACTTCCCGGATTACACGCCCATTATTCCCAAAAGCCGCACGACCCGCACCATTCTGAGTACGGCCGAATTTTACCAGGCGTGTAAACGGGCCGAGATTTTTGCCCGCGAATCCAGCCACACAGCCCGGGTCAATATTGACCCCGGCGATGAGATCACCCCGGCGCACGCCACCATCACCGCCACCAGTTCAGAGACGGGTGACAACGTGGGGCAGATTGACGCCAGTGTGGAAGGTGAACCGATTGAGATTGCCTTTAACGTCAAATATATGACTGACGTGTTGAGCGTGATTGATACACCGCAGGTGGCTCTGGAGACGATCAGTCCGATGGAACCGGGCGTCATCAAGCCGGTGGGTGACAACGATTTTGTCCACATCATTATGCCCATGCACTTTGGCCGGTAGAATACTAGAGTTATTTCAGAATAAGAGGGAAAGACAGATTACCCCTTTCCCCATTTTTGAACCTTAATAAACATAGCGACTCCTTTTTGCAAAGTTGACTAAACCGGCAACGGCAACAACCCGTTCAGTATGCAAC
>JAJRTP010000112.1 GCA_024278255.1 Chloroflexota bacterium
CTGGATGCGGTATCGGGGTGTTCGGGGCCGAGAACTTTTTGGCGGATGCCCAGGGCGTCTTCGTAATACGGCCGTGCCTCCTCCAGCCGCCCCATCGCTCGCAGCAGGTAGCCCATGTTGTTGAGGCTGGTGGCGGTATCGGGGTGTTCGGGGCCGAGAACTTTTTGGCGGATGGCCAGGGCGTCTTCGGTGTACGGCCGTGCCTCCTCCAGCCGCCCCATCGCTTGCAGCAGCGCCCCCATGTTGTTGAGGCTGGATGCGGTATCGGGGTGTTCGGGGCCGAGGACTTTTTGGCGGATGGCCAGGGCCTGTTCTGAATAAGGGAGCGCAGCTTCCAAATCGCCGAAAAAACCTAGGTAAAAAGCTATCTTGCCATTGAGTGTTGCAGCGCGTTTGGTAATAGCATTATAGGATTCAGCCAGTTCAACACTCGCTATCAGATGAGGCAGAAGTAAAGGACACTCGTCCCAGGTTGTCATATCTTGTGAATCGAAAGGCCAGATAGTGTTAAGCAAAGCAATCGCCGCTTCTGCCCATTTGTGCGCCCGTTCATCCCCCATCCGGTCCCGGGCCACTGTTTGCACCAGCCGGTGCATGGTCAACATACCGTCTTCCCTGGCTGCCAGCGAATAGGCCGTCAGTGCAGCCAGGGCGTCGTCCCGCGCCAGTTCGTCGGCCAGCACGGCGGCCAGTTCTTCCGGCAGGGCATCCGCATGGGCAGTTATTACCTTCAGCGGGATGTCCTCCGGGGCCAAAAAGCAGCATAGGTTCAGCAGGTCTGCCGCCCCCGGCGTCTGTCGCACATGGTCAAAAGCCATCTGCCACGTCGTCGTTATCGTGGCGTGGTAGGCGTCCGGCGGTTCGGCCTGCGCCCACAGTTCCCGCCGCCGCTGCCGGTACAGCCGCAGATAGTCGGCCGCGCTTTTCTGCCGCGTCGCCATATACGCCGCCGCCTGCTCCAGCGCCAGGGGCAAATACCCCAGTTCTGCTGCCAGTTCCGCCAGCGCGTCTGTTTCAGATTGGTTCAATCTTGGAGATTGAACTAATCTTCGCCACCAAAACGCCGCCGCTTCTTCCGCCGTAAACACGTCCAGCCGCACCATTTGCGCCTGGGGCCAGCGGGGCTGCCGCGAGGTAATCAATACGTGCCCCCCACCGCCGGGCAGGTAGGGGCGCAGGTCGCCCGGTTTTATCGCGTCCACGTTGTCGTACAGGAGCAGCCAATGCTTATGGCCGCCTCAGCCAGCTTAATACCATTTGCCGGGCAGTAGGCGCGTCCACGTTTTGCACGGGCAGGCGCAGCGTCATCCCCAACTGGCGCAAGTCGCTGTCCAGGGTGGCCCGGTCATCCGCCCGCAGCAGCCAGATCAGCTCGTAGTCGCCCCGCTGGTCGTGGGCGTAAGCCAGGGCCAACTGCGTCTTGCCCACGCCGCCCAACCCGGCAATGGTTTGGGTAATGGCGGCCAGGCCGTTCGATTGCTGGAAGGCAGTCTGGATGGCATCCAGCCGCTCCCGCCGGCCGGTGAAGTGGGGGTTGGGCGGCGGCAGGTTGTCCAGGGGGAATGCCGGCGGCTGGTAATGGTACTCGTGCTTATCGCCGAGAACCTTGTCGCCAGTTACTTTGTCGCCTTGTACCAGGTCGCCGTTGATGTGGGTTTGGCTGCTCATAGGGTGTGCCCCGTGAGATTGGTTCAATCTTGGAGATTGAACCAATCTGGTGTGCGCTTTAGGCCAGGGTTAATATGGTGGCCACAATGGTTCCGGCGATTTTGGCTACGTCCGGCGCAATCGCCGCCAGATTTTTAGCGGCTTGTTTTAAGCCTTCGCCGGTAATTTGCAGCAACTGTTTGTTAGGCTTTTCCTTGTTCGCGTTATCCAGGAGTGTTTCCGTTAATTCGGCCACCGCTTCGGCCTCTTCCTCTTTTTCGGGCGGAATTTGCTGCAACTGCTCTTGCAATTGGGTAACAAGCCGTTCCAATTCTGCTTTGGTTTCGTCGTCAGCCCAGGGCAAAGCGCCAATCGTCTGGGTAACGTTTTCCAGCGTGGCATTGACGTTCAGGATAGCCCCGGAAAAATTACCGGAGAAGTTGTATGTGTCACCTGTACTGGTCTGGCTGGTTGCCGTTGCGCCCCGTCCGATGGCGACATTACTGCCACTGATGTTGCCTGTGACGATTTTATCGCCGCTTACCTGGTCTCCAGCCGTCTTGTCGCCGGCAATGTAATCTCCCTGGACGATGATTTTGGGAGTGCTTTGCGACGCCGAATGGCTGGTGGCTGTCTGGGAACCGGCTGCCCCGGCCGCCGGGGCGTCCAGGTTGAGGTGGGGCCGGGCCTGCCGGATGGCGTTGACCAGGTCGGGGTAACGATTGTGGCGCTGGGCGTATTGTACCAGGGCCAGCGTTTTGCCCTGCTTATTGCCGCCTTCCAAATCCTCGTAATCAATGCCCAAATCGAAGCAAAGGGTACGCAGCTCGCCCAGGCTGAAATAATTAACAAGTGCATCACGGATAATGGTTGGAGATGATTCTGACACAATGGCCTCCTTTAGCTTTCATAAGTGACGGGCAGTTTTCAAGCACCCGTCACTTGCATTCAAGATGGGTTAAGGATATATGATTTTGACGGGGTATTCAAGGGAGAGTTGGGGAGAAACGGCCGTCGAAATGGCACGACACGCCATCATTCCAGAACAAGGCGCAGTTGTCCCAAAATTTCAGGCAAGTTCTGAATAACGAACCTCAGTTTGCAGTCCCAGCCAACTGGAGAGCATTTC
>JAJRTP010000113.1 GCA_024278255.1 Chloroflexota bacterium
CATCGTGATTTTTGATCCCAGGTTGGCATCCACCCATTCCATCGTGGCATTTTCTTCGGCAATGGCCCGCTGGGTCACCAGGTTGTAGACGTTGGTAGACCAGTTTTGGATGGTGCTGTAGCGGCAGCGCGCCCCTTTCTTGACGTAAATTTCAATCACGCCGGAATGGAACGAATCGGAGGTGTAGATGGGCGCCGTGCAGCCTTCAACGTAATGGACGTAAGCGCCTTCATCTACGATGATGAGGGTGCGTTCAAACTGACCCATATTTTTGGCGTTGATGCGGAAGTAGGCTTGCAGAGGCATGTCTATATGCACGCCGGGCGGTACGTAAATGAAGCTACCACCGGACCATACGGCCGTATTCAGCGCCGAAAATTTGTTATCTGTGTAGGGAATGATTGTGTTGAAGTACTCGCGCACCAAGTCGGGATACTTCTGTACCGCATCATCCATACCCAGGAAAATAACGCCCTGATCTTCCAGTTCTTTCTTGATGTTGTGATAAATCATTTCCGACTCGTATTGCGCGCCTACGCCGGAAAGGAATTTTTGCTCTGCTTCAGGGATGCCCAGTTTGTCAAAAGTGTTTTTGATATATTCGGGCACGTCATCCCAATCGTCAACGTGATCATCGGTGGGTTTGATGTAGTAGTAAATATCGTCGAAATCAATTTGATGCAGGTCAGCGCCCCATTCGGGCAACGGCCGTTTCAAATAATGCGCGTATCCTTTCAGGCGGAACTCCAGCATCCATTCCGGCTCATTCTTCATTGCCGAAATAGCGCGGACAATATCTTCGTTCAGCCCCTTTTCCGCCTTAAACACGTAATCTTCGGTATCGGCAAAGCCATACTTTTCGGCATAATCCTGGTTGACAGTAGCAACGATTTCCTCTTCACTCAAGGTGGGTTCTGCAAATTGTTCGATCATAATTACACTTTCTCCACAACACCATATTTTTCCCGAATCCAATCGTAGCCGCTTTCTTCCAGTTTCAAAGCCATTTCCGGGCCGCCGCTTTCCACAATACGGCCGTCCAGCATAATATGCACATAGTCCGGCTGGATGTAGTCGAGAATACGCTGGTAATGGGTAATGACCAACATACCCATATCCAGTTCCTCTTGCAGCCGCTTGGAACCTTCGGCCACCACCCGCAGGGCGTCAATATCCAGGCCGGAGTCCGTCTCGTCCATAATAGCAATTTGGGGTTCTACCGTAGCCATCTGCAAAATCTCTACCCGTTTCTTTTCGCCGCCAGAGAACCCTTCATTCAGGTAACGGCCGGCCATTTTGTGATCAATGCCCAGCATATCCATCTTCTGTTTCAGCAAGCGGCGAAATTCCGGGATAGAAATACCTTTGTCATCGGGGTTTTCCGCTTTGCGGCGGGAGTTGATGGTCGCGCGCAGGAATTTAGCCAGAGTCACGCCGGGCACAGAGGCCGGATATTGGAAAGCCAGAAACAAACCGGCACGGGAACGCTCATCGGCAGCCATATCCAGCAAATCCATACCGTCAAAAATAACTTGTCCGGCCGTCGGCGTATATGCCGGATGACCGGCCAATATGTAAGCCAGGGTGCTTTTACCGGAACCGTTCGGCCCCATCATGGCATGTGTTTCACCGGAGCGGATGGTCAGGTCTATCCCCTTCAAAATAGGTTGATCGGCCACGCTGGCATGTAGATTACGAATTTCTAAAATGGACATTGTCGTTGAATTCTCCTTCAAATAATTGAACTCACTCACACAGAAAGTCAGCCGGTAAGGCCATACTTTTCTCTACGAGACTTTTCCTTTTTTTGTTGACTAACAGCAAGATTGGTAATGATGATAAAGACATTAAAAGTCAAAAATGATTATAACAAAGGCTGACCTTTGCGTCAATAATTATGATAATTATGATAAAAACCCTAATAATTGACAGCCTCCCCTAGCGTTGCTATAATCCAAATTAACAAGAAGAGGTATTTTAACGTGAAATCTGTAAGCAACAAGGGGAAACAATCAACGCGCGAGACCGTTCTGCACACCTTGAAATCCTCCCCCAACAGCAAAATTGAAGAACTGGCAAAGGCGGCTAATGTGTCGCCGGTGACAGTGCGCCACCACTTAAATTCATTGCAGGCGGACGGGTTGGTGGAAGTGGAAAGTGTGCGTTGTAAGGTGGGACGGCCGTATTACACCTACTCCCTCAGCGAAGCCGGCCACGAACTTTTCCCCCAAAAATATTACAGCCTGACCAACCGTCTCATCGAAGAACTGAAAAACAGCCTGCCCCCGGAGACAGTCAACCAAATCTTTGCCGGTCTGGTACAAACCATTGTTACCAATCATAAAGGAGAGTTTGAAGACCTTTCCTTTGAAGACCGCCTTGATTACATGGTAGATTTGTTGGAAACCGAAGGCTTTCTGGCTCGTTGGGAAAAAACAGAAGACGGCTATCAAATCATTGAGTACAGTTGCCCCTACCTCTCAGTCGGGCGCACCCATGAAGAAGTCTGCACCCTGGATACCCACATTATGCTTACCGTTCTGGGTGAACCCGTTCAGCAAAAAAGCTGCATGTTAGATGGGGACGATTGTTGTGAGTTTACTGTTGTGGAAGATGAAAAGAATTTAGTTGCAGTTTGACTTTACCGAAAAAACCGCAGAAGATGCGGAGAGCGCAGAGGCTTATACAAGAGAAAAATCTCTGTGTCCTCTGCGCTCTCTGCGGTGAAATTTGACAGCAAAGGAAATAGAAAATGGTCACCAGTAAAGAAGACGAATTGATGGAATCCCTGCGCAGTGTCATTGATCCGGAAATCGGCCTGAATGTTGTAGAATTAGGCTTGATCCGTAGTACGGAACTTGACGAAGAGAATGACACGGCTAATATCACGATGATTTTAACCACTCCCTTCTGCCCCTACGGCCCCCAATTGATTGGACAGGTACGCCAGGTAGGCAGCCAGGTCATGTCCGGTGGTGTTACCGTAGAAATCGGCACAGAGCTGTGGGATCCTTCTATGATGGAAGAAGGGGCTGGCGGC
>JAJRTP010000114.1 GCA_024278255.1 Chloroflexota bacterium
AGTTTTTGCGTGGCCGGCAGCAAGATAATGATGAGCAAAATTGTGCTTAGGATAGGCGCGGGCAAGAACATGGAGAAACGTCCCACCTGGGTGACGTTGTAGATGCCCATGGGATAGCCGCCAATCATAGACATCAGGGCGGCAAAAATACCCACCGGCACGGCCCAGGATTTGCGTTTAATGGCGGCAAAGATAAAGATGGCCCAGGCTGCGGCCCCCCACCAGTTCACTTGCTGCGACATGACGTACATGCCATTCCAAAAAGCATTTGTCGGATTGGCGGCGGAAGTACCTGCCGCCTGAAATGTCGTTTGGAATTTAGAAATGGGTGCAACCCCGTCAATGAAGGTCAGCACATAGGCCAGCCCGGCGACAAATGTCAGACCAATGATCTTATAGTTTATGCCGCCAACAAAAAGCATACCAAACCACATGACGGCCGCCAGGCCGAACACGATCATGGTGGGCACGGGCAGCCCGCTGTCGGCTGCCGGAATCATGGGGAAGAACCCGGCTAACAGCAAGACTGTTGCGGCTATTGTGCCCCAGAACCAGGCCCACGGCCGTTTGACCAGGAAGCCGTACAACACAGCGCCAGAAAGTGCGCCGGCGGCAATGCCAAACCAACCGAGAACCGCGTAAACGAATCGTACCGTATTGCTCTCTTCCCACTGCCCCGCATTGAAATGGGCATCTATTACCGTATTATAGGTATCGGCGAGGAAGTAAAGTGTTAATAGTCCGGCTACTATGCCGAGCAGTGCTAAAATGGCGCCAAGTTTGTTGTTATTTTTCATTTTTGTTCTCCTCATGTGAACTGTATTGCTAACATTTTGTAAAACCGATTTTCCAATAGTTACCTGTATTGTGCTTTATATCACAATCGGGTATGGTAGTATTTGCCTTTGGCTAAAGTGTGCAGCGTCGTTGTGGCTATGAAGGAATGAATGTGGAAAACCTGACAGAATTATTGGCCCAAAATCAGCTTTTTAGCACCTTGTCCGAGCGTGAACGTAGCCTGGCTGCTGAGCGAGCTATCCGGCGAAAATTTGCGGGTGGAGAATGGCTGGCCCATCATGGCGCTGTCTGGCCTTATTTGTTCCTGGTAACGGCCGGTACGGTTTACGGGGTGAAGGAATCCATTGAGGGTCGCAGTTTGATTGTGTTGACGCTGGCGCCGGGGGACTTGTTTTTTGGGATGGCTTTTTTTGAGGATGATTCTCCGCTGCTGCTGGGGTTGCGGGCGCAGCAGGATTGTCAGATTTATTTGTGGTCGCGGGAGCAGTTGCGGCCATTGTTGTGGGAAAACGGCCGTTTCTCCTGGGAGCTGGCTCGCTTAATGGCCGACCGGATGCAGCAAGGCGGCTTATTTATGGAGGATTTGGCCTTCCTGCCCGTGCGCGACCGTCTGGCGCGTTTATTGTTGGATCGTTACAGTGAAGCCGTAGACGAATTTGTGACACGGGATTTAACCCTGGACGAGATAGCCGCCCACATTGGCACGAAGCGCGAGGTGGTTTGTCGTATGCTTTACCGGTTTGAGGCCGAGCAGGTGCTTGAGATTCGGCGCACGGAGTTTATGATTACCGACCCAGAGAAGCTGCTTGATTTCGCCAATATACCGTCAGAGTCATAAATTAAAAGCCCCCAGTCTTTTTGGGGGCCTTTTAACTCTGATTTCGGGTAATGCCAGGCACGGGGCGAACGGATTTAGCCAGCCAGAATTGTTTTGCCCCGTGCCTGGCACACCTTCAGCTCAAGCATCATGCGGCGCTTGAATCGTTATCATTTCCAGCGTAACCGTGTCCTTGAGAGCGCAGGTTTCCAGACATTCCAGACATTGGATACATTCCAGATCGCGGCTGTTGGCGTGAGCGTCTGCAATATCCATCGGACATTCGACATCGCAGCGGCCGCAATCTACACATTTATGATCGTCTACCCGTAAGCGTAGGGGAGCGATTTTGTTGAATATCGCTAATGCTGCGCCCAACGGACAGAGGTATTTGCACCAGAAGCGTTCGACGAGCAGGGACGTGACGACGAATGTGATCAGGACGCTCCACAGCAGGCCGGTCATCTGAAAGCTGAAAACGGCGCGGACGGGGCAGAGAAAATGGAGTGGGGGGTATACGGCCGTAACACTCACCCACAAAATAATCCCCAACAACAGATATTTAATATAGCGTGCCCACTTGTCCACCCGCTTCGGCAGCCGCATGGGAAACCGCGCCGCACTCTTCTTGCCGCGAATGTGCCGCTTCTCGCCGCTCAATTTGCGTGCCAATCGGGCCAGCTTTTCCTGTAATGCTCCCAACGGGCACAACCAGCCGCAAAAAGCCCGCCCCGCAACTAACGAAACGCCCAACACCCCAAACAAAATCGCAAAATTCAGCAAATTGGTCGTTTTCAGTGTTTCGCCCCGAAATAGATACGGCAGCAGTGTCTCGATGCCGCCAAACGGACAAAATGCGTCAAAGGAGCCGCCCGTAGATGCTTTCCCCGGCAAAACGTGGCGCAAACCAAGCAAAAATGTCGCTAAAACGGCAAATGCCTGAATCCGGTGCCGGATTGTCATTAACGGGGTTGGTTTTTTCTGGGCTTTCGTTTTTGTGCGGGCTGTCATAGGACGACTCCGCCGAGCCATGACAGCATGAATGGTGCCGGTGCAGCACTGCTAGGGCCGCCACCGTGCCCGGGTCGGAAGCCCAGCAAGAGGGCAATGAGCAGGAACAACACAAATGTGACGATGATAATGGTAGGGAAGAGCCGTTCGTTGATTTTCATTAGGCATATTTATCAATGGCGGATGTCATGTACCAAACCTGTCAAACATCACCCAGCCAAACGGCGCAGCAGTCCCCGATTGCCGCCGGGTTGATGCTGCGCCTCGAATGGACAAGGTGGTTTGGCTAATTTAAGCCGCTTTCATTTCTACAGATTCGCCTGTTTCCACTGGTTCGTCTGCTTCAACTACCTCGTCATTAAACAAGTGCTGTTTGAAGTAAGGAACCAGCAGGAACACCAACAGACCGGCAGCCAGCAGCGAGCCGTACAAATAATCCAACGTTTTAGTGCGGATAAATTGGGTGGGGGCATCTATCAGCAGAATGGTAACTGCGCCGATAACCGCCAGCCACCAGCCCCTGCGTTTACCGGCCGCCAGCAGCGGAATTGAAATGATGAGCAGGACAGCGGCAACCCAGTTGACTTCGCCCGCCCAGTTAAACAGCCACCAGGTGAAATCTTTGTAATAGGGGTAGCCGGGACGGGTGGCCATGGTGCGCTGGGCGCCGAC
>JAJRTP010000115.1 GCA_024278255.1 Chloroflexota bacterium
CGGAAATCAGGGTAGCATCGCATTAAACCGTGAAATAGACAGGATTTACAAGATTCTGTACTTTATGTCAAATAAAACCCTGTAAATTGTGGCTCTCTGAGCTATTGTGGGGTTTTGTAAGGGCGACCCTTGTGATCGCCCTAGCTGGGCGGGCACAAGGCCACGCCCCTACCCCATAATTCATCAGAGAACCAGAGCATTTTATGTTAGCTGGCCCGCAAGCGGCGCGCGCCGAGCAAAACGATTACCAGGACGGCCCCCAGCGCAATGATGCCCCAGGTTTCCAGACCTGTTTGCGGCAGGGAACTGTCTTTACCGGCGTCAACGGAGGAAAGGGGAGTGGGCGTCGGGGTGTTTGTCTCGCCGATTTCGATGATGCCGGCTGCGCCTTCCGTGGGGTCTACGGTGGCTACGGCCGTGCCTTCTTCCGGCGCTGTTTCCGGTACGGCCGTTTCTTCTTCAGAAACAACGGGCGTGGCTGTGGCGGTAGCCGGTTCCGGTGTATTGGTGTTGGTGGGCAGCGGTGTGTTGGTGGGCTGCGCTTCCGCAGTTTGCGTCGCCTCAATAGCCGCTGTTACCGCCATATTGGTGACGGCGATGACGGCGTTTTGGGTTTCAATGGCCGCTACTTCTTCTCCATTGCTGGTATCGGCGCTGCGTGCTGACAAAATGGCCGCCGTACAGAGGATGGCCAGTACCAGCACCAATAGTAACCCGCCAACTGCAATTAAAAACGGCCGTCCACTCGATGAACTGCCTTCATCTGCATCATAATAATCATCCTCGATGAATTCGTCGTCGTTTCCCATATTATCCTCCATTCAAAAATATAATCGGATCAATTACCGTTGTTGAAGCCGCCTTATTAGCTGACTATTGTATCAAAATTTTTACCGGGTATAAAAACAACCTGTCCATCAGCCAATTGTATATCTACGCCATGAGCCTTCATATTAACAGACGTTTTTTGTGCCAATTGATACAACTTGACTACTTCGCCTACCTGACTGGCATAGGGGGCGCGTAAAATGCGCACTTTTTGGCCCACTTTAACCGAGCGGACGAGTTTTGGTACTTCCGTTCCTATGGCGGCTGGTTGGGCGATGACAATTTCTGGTCGCTGGCCTTCTGCTGCCTGGTAGCGCCCGAAGAGCGACGCCGCTTTCTGTTCCATTTCCTGCAATAATTCAAAGATGGGCTGGCACATTATCTGACGGCCGACGCCCTCGGTCAGGATGATGGGGTACGAGAGGGAGAGGCTGGCCTGGCACAGTTCCGCGGACATGCTGCCTAGAATGATACCGCGTACCCCGACAAATTCAGCTTGTGTCAGTGTGTCCAGGCGATCTATCTTGCCGGCTACCAGAATGTTTTCGCTGTCATCATCATCAATCTGAGCTGCTGTGAGGCTGAAATCGGGCGCCATAGCCACGTTGCGGATGGCGCCAAAACCTTCCTGACCATTGGCCCACACACCCTGAATCAGGCTGCCGCTGGTTTCCAGAACAACGCCCTGATCGGGAATGAAGTTCACGACGTTGCCGGCCATCAGGGCGCGCAGTTCATACCAGTCTGTGCGCTGCTGCAACATAACACGGCCGTTACTGATCTCCACCACCACACCTTCTCTGGGCGACATAACCCGCTGCCAGCCCAACAGCCGTTTTTTCTCAGCAATCAGTTCCCCGGCATCCACAGTCTGCCCAATAACCACCTGTAAATATTCCGGCAGCGCTTCCGAGGTGATGCCCAACTCTTCCGCCACAGGCAGTATATGAAAATCAGATTTGAGCAGCGTGCGGGCGATGGTTTGGAATGGCTTGACTGTCTGCCCCATTTTGGCAATGATTTCACCGGAATGGGGCAGCAGCCGGGTTTGCCGGATTTTGACTTGTTTTTGTACAATCGTGGTGGTTGTCAGTTGTCTCATTCTCTTAGCCACCCATATCCCAAAGCCATTTGCGCATCAAAGTGCGTCGTTCCTCTTCGTCACTGGGCAAGGTTAACGGCCGTCCCCGGGCATCAATCACCAGACCGCCCACAATACCGCCGTAAATCTTCATCTTCTGGCGGCCCTGGCCCGGGCCAAAACCAATGTCCAGTTTACCGGTGGGCTGCACCGTTACTTCCACCAACTGTCCAGGGGGGATGGGGAAAATCTCAATTTTACCAAACTCTACCTCACCCTCCATGCCGGTGGTCTCGATGGAAACTTTAACGGCCGTCTTCCCCAACTGCCCTTTGCCCGACGGAGCAATGACCCAGCCCAGATCAGACAGCACACCCGCTTCCAAAACCTGCACGGCAACCTCTGGCGCATGAGAAGCCAGCAGCCCCAGCGCCGGTAAGACGCCATACTGATCAACGGCTACAGAGAAGGCGCCGGCCGGCTGCAAGGCATCCAGCAGCATGAGCATGGCTTGGCCGGGGCGGGGCGAATTGGCCAACAGGCTGCCCCGCGCCAAAAGCAGACCAAAGGGCGGCGGCGCCGGCTGCGGCCCGTTAAAATCCCAGCCCCAATTTTCCGCCGTTTTCGCCAAAGCGCAGCGCAAAATTTCGCGGGCAGCGGCCTGCTCCAGGTTCAAGTCCAACTCGGTCATGGGAATGGTTTGGGGATGGATGGATTTGTTCAGAATAAAATCGGCCGTATCGGCGGCGCTGACTTCTCCAGGAACCCATTGGCTGATTGTTTCCGGCGTTATTTTGTCCAGCAAGTTCCGGATGGGTTGGCCCATACCCAGATCGGATTGCACTGAAATTTGCTCATCTGCCGGGTCTGCCAGAATAAAACTGACGCTGTTGCTGCCCAAATCTACGCCCAGAATGCGCTGGTTTTGCAAGGCGGCGAAATATTGGCTGATGCGGGCAAAAGCGCGGGCAGTTGCCTGTACCGGAAAGCTGCTCCAGTCCAGCAATTCCTGAACGCCGGGCAGCGTTTGTATTTTCAACTCTTCATACAGATTGGTAACGATGTGGGCGGCATCATTCAACTGCTCGCTGTCCAGCGTGGGGCGCACATTGTTGGCTACGTGGACGTTCGCTTTGTTGCTGAATAATTGACGCACTGGTTCACGTAAATTGATGTTGCCCGCATAGATTATCTGCGGCCGTTGCGCTGTATGGCTAACCTGAAGGCCCAGGTTGATCACGTCCATAAGCTGCATGAGCCGGGCTTCCGCGCCGCCGTCTGTGCCGCCGGTGATGAAGGTGACGTCGGGTTTGGCTTCGATGACGGCCGTAACCTGTTCTGCCTCATCCCGCGTATCGGCCAGGCTCAACGTCTCCACTTCCTCATAATAAATAGTGCCCAGCGCTTTGCGGGCGCTGATCAGGCTGACATCTTCGTACAAACCGGCCAACAGGGTGCGCAGCGGCAGTCCGGCGCTGGTGACCAGCCCGAAATGGTCTATACCGGCGCCATTTTGCTGGGCCGGCTGAATGAGATAGCCGCGTTCATTCACTAATTTGCGTCCGGTACTCCGGGTGATTTGCCGGATGGCCTGATTGACGCCGGTGGTAATGTCTGACCAGGGAGCTACGGCCGTTGTCGGGGCCGTGGCGCGGGCAATCAAGCGGTAGGACGTGCCCACCACATCCAGCAGGACAACTGTGGTTGTCAACCGGCCTACATCGGCAATCAGGTAAGAGTCGGGGTTCTCCGGTTCGGGTATCTTGGGCATCATGAGAGCAGTCGCAAAAATTCTGTCAGATAAAAGTTGATTCTACTGGCCAGCAAGACCAGACTGGTGCTGAGAACCAGAGCAAACACCGCGCCAAACGTGATTGCCAAAATAGTACGGCCGGCCAGCGTGACGCCTTTCTGCCAGCCAGCCGGCTCCCAAACCGCTGTTTTACCGGTGCGGAAGGGCGTGAATTGGAAAGCCAGCAAGGTCAGAATGGTCAGGATAGCCACAATCAGCCCTTGCAGCGGGGTGACGGCTTGCAGGCCAGTCACCTGGGGGATGAGCGTGCCGGTTAGAGCGCCCAGCAAGGCGACGGCCGCGCCCACACCCATCAACAAAGCCAATGTCAAATTACTCAACCAGCCAATGCCCGGCATCCGGCGCAAAAACAGCAGCACGATGAAAAGCAGGGGAACCAGCCAGTAGATATTGGCCGGGTCGGTCGGGTTTTGCCCGATTTGCTGAATTACCGGCACAAAAACGCTGCGAACAATCACTACCCCGGCATAGGCGGCGCTGACGCCGACCAAAATATGCACCGCTATCCGGTAGAGAGGATTATCTCCCAGCAGGTAGCTGTAAATCATAACGGTAAGGGTAAGGCCAATGATCAGGCCAATGATTTCGTTCATCTTATGCTTGCTTCGCCTGTTTTTTAGATGTTGTTCCGTTTATGCCATACATGATGGCGCCAATAACCAGAAAAATGGCAACTAAAATCTGGGTGAGAACCAAGGCGTTAAATTCCTGATTGACAGGTTTGGTTAGTTTATCGGTGTAGGCTTGCTGGTAAACGGCCGTACCCGGCATACCAGCCAACACGCCGCTCAACTGGCCGGTCAGATAGTAAGGTTCGGCAGATGGCGCTAATCCCTGAGTGACACCGGCAACCAGGGGAATATCTTGCTGGCTGCCCACCTGCTCAACCCAGTTTATCAGGCTTTCCCGGCGGCCGGTAAGGACGATGATCAGAGCTACATTTTCCAGGGTGGCGCTGGCTTCGGCTGAGAGAGGCTGCCCGGCCAAAGTCTGGCAGTTTGCCCCAGGGGTCATGCAGTCGCTCAACTGGCGCAGGCTGACAGCATTGCCGGGCAGGTAGCCCAGATTTTCCGCATCGTAAAATGCGCCCAGTTCGGCGGCGATGGGGCTGCCGGAGGTGTATTGGCTGATGACCAGAATGCGGCTGCCACTTTCTTCCAACTGGGTCAGCAGGGTGTTGGCTTCGGGGGTCAGTTCTCCGGCCAGGCTGGGCGTGTATTCAAAGGCGACCAGGACGGGCTGTCCGGCGGCGGCGGTAACGGCCGTATTCACCCCGCTGATTGGTTCGGGCACGGCCGTCACTGACTTGTTGATAAAATTAGCGCCCCGCAATCCTAAAATGACTGCCGCAATCAAGACCAGGGCCAGCAACACCCGCAGCCAGGCTGACAAGCTCTGACTGCCTGTTTGGGCAACAGGGGTTGTTTGGGCCGGCTCTTCCCGCGAAAGCTGGCGCAGCAGGGCGGCTTGCTCTTGTTGTTCCTTGCTGACGGTAAATTGCTCGACGGCCGTTGTGGTTTCATGCGGCTGAATGAGCAGCGAAGCGACAGGCACGACCCCGTGTAAGCCACGCAGCGGCCCCGACTTCACCTCCGGGCCTTGGGGTTCCGCGCGTGATTCGCCACTGAGTTCCACCGGCTTAAGCGCCTGTACCCATTCCGGGATGTCTGCTTTGGCC
>JAJRTP010000116.1 GCA_024278255.1 Chloroflexota bacterium
GCCGGCGCGAAGGATGGCGCGCATCTCTTCCACCGTGCTGATGCCGCCGCCGATGGTGAAGGGGATGAACACCTGGTCGGCCACTGCCCGCGCCAGTTCAATAACCGTTTGCCGCGCTTCGTGGGTGGCGGTAATGTCCAGGAAGACCAGTTCATCGGCCCCGGCGGCATCGTATACCTGGGCTTGTTCCACCGGGTCGCCGGCGTCGCGCAGTTCCACAAAGTTGACGCCTTTGACAACACGGCCGTCTTTCACATCGAGGCAGGGGATAATCCGCTTGGCTAACATATCACTGCCACTGCCACAACCCGTAAGCCGCTGTTTTATCCAAAGGAAATCCGGTCTGGGCCAGAATAATACCAATTTCACCGTGATGGTAACTTTCATGAGCCACCAGATAAGCCATGAAGGAGGCTGCCTGACCGCCAAATCCTTTGACTTTGCCGCCATTTTCCAGGCTTCGAGCCAGCCAATCGGCTACGGCCGTGCCCGAAGCCGTCAGAGCATTTAGCAAGAGAGCTTTGTCGCCAGTCTGATCCCGCTGTACCTTGCTCACTGTCTGGTACAAATCAGGCGCACCCGGCTGCATCCAAGCCAGCCGGTTATTGTGCATGTGCGCCAAAATCGCGCCCACCGTTCGCCCCCGCACGCCCATTTTGGCAGCTAAAGCCTCATCCGGGATATTGTTCACGTAAGCCTGGTTCAGGCGGCAGTGCGTTTGCCATGCTTCTACAATCGGGTCGCTCATACTCATAGAATAACTCCGGTTTCCAGCATTTCTTGAAGGTGACAAATCTCGTAAGTGGGCGTCAGCCCGTTGGGATTGGATTTGCCTGCCGGATTATACCAGCAAGTATCAATGCCGTAATCCACCCCGCCGCGAATATCGGAAGTGAGGCTGTCGCCGATAATGAGGACGTCGCTTTTGGCCGGCTGGCCCATGGCGGTAAAGGCGGCGTCAAAAATACCGGCGTCTGGTTTGGCAACGCCTATTTCGTCGGAGATGGTAACGGCCGTAAAGTATCCACCAATCGGAGAAGCCGCCAATCGGGGCCGCTGCACATCAGACAAACCATTAGTAATCAAGGCCAGTTGATGCGTCCGGCTCAGGCGGGGGATCAACTCGTCAGCGCCAGCAATCAAATCGGGGAAGGTCGCCAGATTACCCAAATACACGTCGCTGAAAGCGGCCGGATCAGCCTGGAAGCCGATAGTCTGAAAGAGGCGTTGAAAGCGGGTGGTGCGGAGTTGTACGGCCGTAATCTCCCCCCGCTCAAACGCCTGCCATAGTTCACGGTTAATCCGGTGATATGCCTCCCCGATTTCCGACGTGTAAGCGTGACCGAATTGAGGAAAAGTGTGAGCCAACGCCTTCAATTCGGCCGCGTCAAAATCAAAAAGAGTATTGTCTACGTCAAACAGTAACCAACGATATTTCATCATGTTTCCCACTTTACAATTTTATGCGCTCAAGTATACTGAACTTAATGGATGATAGCGAAATTAAACGTCGGGAAATAAAAGCATACATGCAACAAGCGCAGCACATGCTGATCGTATCCCGTGACAACTTGCAAAACGGGCATTACGGCACATCTGTCAACCGCAGTTATTACGCGCTGTTTTACGCAGCCAGCGCCTTGCTTCTTTCTGTGGGTGAATCACGCAAGAGTCACTACGGTTTAATGAATGCTTTCCGGCAACAGTTCATCAAAACAGGAAAATGGCCGGTTGAATTCAGCGATCTTTACGGTGATTTGATCGAAGACCGTGAAATCAGTGATTATGCGGTCTTTGTACCCATTTCACAGGAAGATGCCCAAACTAATCTGGAAAAAGCGCGCCGTTTTGTCACTCAGGCCGAAAAATGGCTGCGTGACGGGGAAGAAATGCCATGAGTTATTTAACTGAGCAAGATCGTCAAGCTATCATTGAATTTGTCACCCGCCTAAAAAGCCAGTTTGCGTCAAAATTATATGGTGTTGTTTTGTATGGTTCGAAAGCCAGAGGCGAAGCGACGGCCGATTCCGACATTGATTTGCTGGTTATTCTGGATACGCGCAATCGGGAAAATCGCACTCAAGTTAATAAAACAGCTTCACGGGTTTCCTTAGCCTTTGACGTCTTGTTACTACCCCACGTGTTTAGTTGGGAACTTTGGCAAGAAATGGCCGACGCACCCTTCTTCTTTTTCCGCGAGGTGTTTCGGGATGGCTGGCCGGTGTATGGCGATTCGGTTGTCTTTGCGCCGCTGTCCCGTAAAAATTTGCCGCCGCTTTATGACGACACGGCCGTTACAGCCTGAGCCAAATCAATTTTCCCATCATACAACGCCCGCCCCATAATAACGCCGGTCACGCCCTGCCGGTAGAGCGCATGGCAACGCAAAATATCATCCAGAGAGGCCACACCGCCGGACGCGATGACGTTCAGCCCAGTCTTTTGGGCCAATTGCGCCGTGGCTGCCGCATTAACCCCGGTCAACACCCCGTCCCGGCTGATGTCGGTGTAGATGACGGTTTGGACGCCGCGCTCTTTCATTTGTTGGCCGAGTTGTGCTGGGGATACGGCCGTATCCTGCACCCAGCCCCGCGTCTTCACCACCCCGTCCCGCGCATCAATCCCCACAACCACCTGTTCCGCACCAAATCGGGCCACCGCTTCGGCCACCAAATCGGGGTTCTCCACAGCAGCCGTGCCCAGAATGACCCGGTTGACACCCGCCGCCAACGCCCGTTCCACGTCAGCCAGCGTACGGATGCCGCCGCCAAACTGTACCTTTGCCCGCAGGCGGCACAATTCGGGCAAAACAGCCCAGTTTGCCGCCCCTTTTTCGTCAAACGCGCCATCCAGATTGACGACGTGCAGCCATTCCGCCCCGGCGTCCAGCCATTTCCGCCCCATCGCCGCCGGATCGTCGCCGAAAATGGTTTGTTTGTTGGGGTCGCCGTACTGTAAACGCACGACACGGCCGTTACGCAAATCAATCGCCGGATAAATCGTAAACATTACCTGACCTCAATTTGCAGCGACAGGTCAGTTTCTACTTCCGCTAATCGCCGATTGTAAATCTGGACAATTTCTTGCAAAATGCTGAAAAAATCAGCGTTTTCCTCTATAGCTAACTCGATAATATTCATCGCCACAAAATCTTCAATCGAAATAATCGAGATTTCCTGGTCAACACCTTCATTTTGCGCTAATTTCCACGCTTTAATTTCTTGCGATTTTGGCACGAGTAAGACAGGGAGAATACCTATACCAAGATTTTTAATACAGCTTAGAATTGTGTTATGATCTGGTACTGTAGTTATACGATAAACTAATGATCCTACATCAAAACATCTAGTGTCAGTGTCGTATGAAAATACTATTTTTTCAAATTGTCGTTCTAAATTTGCTCCTATCATATAATATACAATAATATCATTCTGAGCGTTTGCCAAAAATTGTTTGATCCATGTTGTTGGAGAAAGTTTGCTATCAATATATAACTTCATCGTCTGTTTCAACCATTTTTTCTTTTTGATTTTGATTATACCAGAATGGCTATAAACGCATCGGAAATACTCGTTATTCGAAAATACAGTTTAGTTCATTGTCGTATAACAAAGTGACACACAATCATTATGGAAAAATTGATAGAGATCATTCACAATCCTACACTAGAAAATTGGGCAGAAGATAACCATCAAGCCTTTTTAGATATGTTCGGTAGTAATAACGGTCGTTATCCAGCTCGTGCCCAAACAGACGTTAAGTTAAGAGCACCCCGGTTTAGTAGTTCCAGCGGAGTTCCTTTCGCAGCACTCATCCATCCCTCAAATCCAGATTCCGGGGCATACGGAGGCATGAGTTTTGTGATTTTTCCCGTAGAAAATGCCCCGTGTCTAATCGGTTTAGTAATTGGTACACAAGGATTAAATCCTGATGAAGAGATACTGGGGCGTCCTGGACACGCGCGGAAAGTAAAAGCAATTTGTACTTGGCTCAATTATAAGCATGGTAACGGCCGTTTAATTGCTTGGGCTAAACATGACCCAGTACGCACCGATCGAGATGTCCCCCAAAATATCAAACATAATTTTTCTGCATACCAATCTGTCTTTAAGCGATATGGGAAGGTATTATACGGTATTTTTGCTCCTACTGAGAAAACTGATGCTACCCGTGATGCCGTAACAGCTTTCCTTGATCTCATGTTTGCCGAGAGAGGTCATTTCCCTTTAAGTCGTTTCTCACAAAATACCGAAGCCATTCGAGCAGAATATCTAGCTCATTTATTGTCTGAGGTTAATCAAAATGATGTTGCTGAACTTCTACAGCAACGCCGCTATGTGATCCTGGAAGGCCCGCCTGGAACAGGCAAAACTCGATTGGCAAGAAAACTATTACACGAAAACTACCAAGATAATGGGTTCACTGTACAATTCCATCCCAACGTTACATATGAGAGCTTTGTTGGTGGTTTAGCTCCCATTGAAACGGCCGATGGGCTAGGATTTCGTTTTGCTCCACATAAAGGCATACTTATGGCCGCTGCCCAACAAGCTGCGGCTTCTTCTCATCCTTTTCTCCTACATATTGATGAGATCAACCGTGCTGATTTGTCCAAAATACTGGGTGAAGCCATTTTTCTATTCGAAACCGATTCAGAAGATGTGCGTCAAACTCAATTATCATATGATTTTGGGCCACCATTCGGTAACTCGCTGTTCTTGCCCCAGAATTTACACATTGTCGGAACAATGAATAGTAGATTTGTTTCATAATAAAACATGCTCTAGGATAGAGACATGATATTTCGATATACAAGATTAAAAA
>JAJRTP010000117.1 GCA_024278255.1 Chloroflexota bacterium
GAGGGTGACAAAGGTGAAGAGTGCGGCCAGGAAAACGGCCGTGCAGAATTTGAGATAACGCATAACAACCTCCATTGTTTGATAATGTGATTCCTTGTCAATAAACGGTGTTTGTGCCGGCACGCAACCTACACCGGCAAGACACACCCAAAAATAGGGCACTGTGCATTATAAAAGATCGAAAATTACTTGTCTATCGTTTGCCTCAACTGGTGACAATCATCAGGGGAATGGATGACAGAGGTACAGAAAAGGAGGACGGCCGTATTCCCCGCTTGCCAGCATCTGACACACTTTATACAATGAGGGCAATATTGACTGATTCCATCTGTCCTTCCATTGTGAGATTATGCTCCCTGACCAAAACCTGGCCGGATTACAAAAAATATTGGTAGTGGATGACAATCCGTATATCCTGCGGGGGGTTAAACAGGCGCTGGAGCAGGAGGGGTATGCAGTGGTTACGGCCGTATCCGGCGAAGAAGCTCTCTCCCTCATCAAAAAGACCGGCCTGCCCCATCTGGCCCTGGTTGATCTGAATATGCCCGGTATGGATGGCTTTGAACTGTGTGAGGCCATCTTCACGTTTTCCGATCTGCCGATTATTATGCTGACGGCCGTAGACGACGAACAAACTATCGTAGAAAGCCTGGACCGGTACGCCGAAGATTACATCACCAAACCATTCCGGCCGGCCGAACTGGTTGCCCGGGTACGCCGCGTTTTGCGCCGCGTGGGCAATTTTAACTACACACTTGACCCCGTCATCACCGTAGACGACTATTTGCAGGTGGACTTCCCTGAACGCAAAGCCATCGTCAACCGGCAGGCAGTCAATCTCACTCCCATCGAATCCCGCCTGCTCTACATCCTCATGCGCAACGCCGGCCATACCGTCACCAATCACTTTCTCCTCAACCGCACCTGGCCCACCGAAGACGCCTACGAAGACCGGCTGCACACCCATATCTACCGCCTGCGCCGCAAAATAGAACCTAATCCCAAAGAACCGAAATATGTCATTTCTCAATGGGGCGCCGGGTACACTTTTCCCGCGTCCAGCCACCCGTGATCTCACCTGTTTCCCTCGGTAATCGTATCGTTGTCGTTGGCGTCACCGGCTCCGGCAAGACCACCCTGGCCCGGCAGTTAAGCCACCGCCTGGATTTACCGTATGTAGAACTGGATGCGCTGCACTGGGAGGAAAACTGGACGCCTACTCCGAAAAATCGTTTTCGCCAAAAAGTCAGGACGGCGCTGGCTGGAGAGGATTGGGTAACAGATGGCAACTACAGCAAAGTGCGCGACCTCATCTGGCCCCGCGCCCAAACGCTTATCTGGCTGGATTACTCACTTCCTTTCATTTTACGGCGGCAAATCAGCCGTGGCTTCCGGCGCGTTTCTACTCAGGAAGAATTGTGGAACGGTAATCGGGAAACGTGGCGCGGTGTTTTCTTCAGCCGCGATTCGCTTGTCCTTTGGGCCATCAAAACCCACCCGCGCCGCCGCCGGGAAATCCCGCAGTTGCTGGCTCAAGCAGAGCACGCGCACCTACAAGTTATCCACTTGCGCTCCGCCAAAGAGACTGAGAGGTGGTTAGCGCATATCAAGACATGACAGGTTTCTGAAAACCTGTCATGTCTGGTTTATACAATTCATCCGGCATATACTTGACCCATGATACCAACTCTCACAGATAAAGTAGCGATTGTAACCGGGGCGGGGCGGGGTATTGGTACGGCCGTAGCCCACAAACTGGCTCAGGCCGGCGCGCGCGTAGCTGTCAACGACCAAAACCCGGATCGGGCGGAACGGGCAGCGGCAGCCATTCGGGCCGGCGGCGGGCAAGCCATTGGCATTATGGCCGACGTGTCCAACAAATTTCAATGTGTCCATCTGGTAGAAACGACGCGGGAAGAATGGGGCCAACTGGATATTCTGGTCAACTGCGCCGCCATCCATCCCCAATCCACCATCCTGAAGATGGATGAGTGGGCGTGGCAGCGGGTATTGGACGTGAATCTCAAAGGCACATTTTTTATGAGCCAGCTTTGCGGCCGGGTGATGAATGATGAGAACGAAGCGCGGGGCGGGGTGATTGTCAACCTGGCCTCTACGGCCGGGTGGGAGACGCCGCTGGAAAATCAGGCGGCTTACTGCGCCGCCAAAGCGGGCATCATCGGTTTTACCCGTGAGTGCGCCCGCGAGTATGCCGCTTACGGTATTCGGGTGTACGCGCTGCCGCTGCCGGAGCGGGTGGAGGATGAGGAGAAGTTGGGGGAGGATACGGCCGTAGCCGTTCTCAACTTGTGCGCCGGGAGTGAATCTGCGGACAAGATTGGTTCAATCTTTAAGATTGAACCAATCTCCAGTTAATCCTCAATCGAGAGAGAACGTAAAAATTCAGGCGGCAAAACAATCTGAATGCCCAATTTGTTCATACTGGCAACCAGTTCGGGATCGTCGTACAGGTCTTTATCGGCCGTAACGAGAAAATCGGCTTGGGCGGATACGGCCGTGGCAATCACTATGTCATCCTTCGGGTCGCGGCAGCGCGGAGCTTCGTCGGCCGGTTTCACAAAAGCAGCCCGTTCCCGCAATGTCACTTTGAATTGTTCCCCGCGTCTTCCGCGCACAAAACGTTGTATTCCGGGACGCTTCAGGACAATTTCCAACTCCTCCATTATTTCATCCGAGATGAACAACTGGAAACGAGACTCCATCCAAGCGATCATAAGCGGGGAATGTTCTCCATTTGCCGCCATTTTGAGCAAGATGTTGATGTCAATAACAGCGCGCATCACCCTACCTTCGACGAGCTTTATCAACCAGTTTTACCAATTCTTCGTCACTTAATGAATTAATATCTAATTCGGGCGGCTCGCGCGCAGCCAAGGCAAAATAGTCCCGAAAGGGTTTCTCCCATTCTTCTTTTGACATCGCCTGAAATCTCTCTATCTGTTCTTCTACAGACGGCAATTTCTCCTGCGCCACAACGACTACTTCCACGCCATCGGCCAGATGCGCGTCCTCCAGTTCTATTTTACCGTTGCGGACAATGCCGCGATAGGTCGTCAATACTGCGGCCATCAGCTTAACCTCCACGTATCACGTATCACGCTTCATTATACAACAAAACCGGAAATGGGATACGGCCGTTGTCCCCCACCCCCACCCTTGCTATACTCCAAAACATGGAACAAACGGAAATCACAACAACCCTGGAACGCATCTTACCCAGAGTAACCAAACCCGGCCGCTACACCGGCGGCGAATACAATCAGGTCGTCAAAGAGTGGGCCGAGATTGACTACAAAGTCGCCCTGGCCTTCCCCGACATCTACGACATCGGCATGTCCAACCTGGGGCTGATGATCCTCTACGACATCATCAACAAGCACCGCAACCTGCTGGCCGAGCGCGTCTACGCCCCCTGGGACGACATGGAAACGCTCATGCGGCAGCGCAGCCTGCCCCTCTTTTCCCTGGAAACCAAACACCCCATCCGGGAATTTGACATGCTGGCCTTTTCCCTGCCCTACGAACAGCTATTCACCAACATCCTCAACATGATCGATCTGGCCGGAATGCCGGTGCGCTCTGCCAAGCGAGACGAGACATACCCCCTCATCATCGCCGGGGGCCACGCCTGCTACAACCCGGAACCGATGGCCCCCTTCATTGACGTGTTCGTGATTGGTGAAGGGGAAGAAGCGATATTGAAAATTATCGGCGTGATGCGAGCCGCCCGCCATTTGGACAGAGAAACGCAGTTGCGCTACATTGCCCAGATTGAAGGCTGCTACGTCCCCCGCTTCTACGACGTGACCTACCACGACGACGGCACGATTCAAGCCATCACGCCCAACATGCCGGAAGCGCCGCCCAAAGTGCTGAAAACTATCGTCCCCGTCATGCCCCCGCCCGTCACTGATTTCATCATCCCCTTCATCGAGACGGTGCATAACCGTGCCCCCATCGAAATTATGCGGGGCTGCACGCGGGGCTGCCGCTTCTGCCACGCGGGGATGGTGACGCGCCCGGTGCGGGAACGGCCGGTGGAAGAAGTGCTGGACGCCATGGAGCAAATCCTGGAAAAAACCGGCTACGAGGAAATTGCCCTGCTTTCCCTTTCCTCCAGCGATTACACCAACGTCCTGGAACTGACGCAGAAGATTGGCGAGCGGTTCAGCCATCGGGGACTGAACATCTCCCTGCCTTCCCTGCGTATTGAATCCGTTTCTACCCAGTTGATGGACAATCTGGGGGACAGCCGCCGGGGCGGGTTTACGCTGGCCCCGGAAGCGGCCACGGAGCGGATGCGTAACACCATCAACAAATTTGTATCCCATGAAGAACTGCTGGAAACGGCGCGGGAAATTTACCGGCGCAACTGGCGCACCATCAAGCTGTATTTCATGATCGGCCATCCCTACGAGACGCTGGAAGACGTGGCGGCGATTGCCGATTTAGCCAAACAGGTGTTGGCCGAGGGGCGCAAGTTTCACGGCAAGAAGGCCAGCGTCAATGTGGGGGTCAGTACCTTTATCCCCAAGCCGCACACGCCGTTCCAGTGGGAGCCGATGGATGATTTGGATCAAGTGTACGCCAAGCTGGATTTGCTGCGGCAGGCGTTTCGCGGGCCGGGGCTGCGGCTGCGCTCGAACGATCCGCGGGAGTCGGTGTTTGAGGGGTTCCTCAGCCGGGGTGACCGGCGCATGGCTGAGGTGGTGGAGCTGGCCTGGCGCAAGGGAGCTAAATTTGACGCCTGGCGGGAACATTTTAAGGAAAGCGCCTGGACGGAGGCGCTGGCGGAAGCGGTGTTGGACCCATCCTTCTACACGCACCGCCGGCGGCGCATTGACGAGGTGTTCCCCTGGGAGCATATTGATGTGGCGGTGACGAAGAAGTTCCTGACGCAGGATTATTTGATGAGTCAGGTGCAGGAAACACGGGTTGACTGCCGGGAGCAATGTTTTGCCTGCGGCATTCTGCCCAAGCTGAAGGATTTGCGCCGGGAGACGGCTCCGGAAGCGTGGCAGTGCCCGCCGGTACGGAAACGGCCGTCGCACAAGCCAACGGCCGTAAAAACACCCACAGTAGAAGGGATTCCGCTGCCAGTCATTCAGTGATTGGTAATTGGGCCATTAAAAGTGGCTCAATAATTTTGGCAAAATCGGGCGTAACTCCACAGGAACGAGGATCAAAATTTCGCCGTCCACCGTCGCTTCGGCTAACAGGCCGCGCATACGCAGCCGCCCCATGACGCTTTCCGGCTCATGCCAATTCCAGTGGGAAGATTCGTCCAGGTCGTCGTCGAATTTGTCGGCGAACTGCTGCCAGGGGATACGGCCGTCGCCCGCCAGCACAAACCTCAGCGCCTCCCGGTCCGCGTCCGTCAACTGCTCCACCACATTGGCGACAAACGTCTCATCGCTCAATACCCTGATCAACAAATCCACCAATTCCCCTTTGCGGTAGCCCGACCAACCGCCCCAGGGAATCACCTGATGGCCCATGGCTGTCAGTTGATCTTTGATGTACAACGGCAGTATTTCTGCCAACGAAGGGTCTGGCGTCGTCAGTTTAGCCTGCAATTTAAGGCGCTTCTTCCGGTCCCGTTCCGCCATTTCTTCCCGCATACGTTCCCAGCCGGCCATCAACCCGCTCAACGCTTCCTGCTGATCTAAAATGTCCAGCAAATCCTGAGCCGGTTCAAAATCAGGGTCCATGCGTAAAGCCAGTTCCAGGCTGCTGCGCGCGCCCTCATATTCTTTTTCGGCGATGGCAATACGCGCCTGGGCAAACGAATAAGCAGCCATTTCCTGGGAATGGAAGCGCCGCTTGTCTGCCAGCGGCGCCAAAAGGTCTTTGGCCTCTTCCACCTTTTCTTCGTCAATGAGATAATGCGCCAGATTGACGCGGGGAAAAACGTACAGCGGGTCTATGTCCAATGCTGCCTGAAGCATTTCTTTGGCCTGTTTTTCTTTTTTCTGCCGGGAATACACGGTAGCCAAGTTGTTATAAGCCGTTTTGTTTTGGGGGTCTATAGATAAAATTTTTCGGAAATGTTGTTCAGCTTCGGCAAATTCACCTGCGTTTATAGCTAACTGGCCTTTGAGAAGTAAATCAACAATATGATCCGGGTATTCTTCTTCCGGTTCATCATTGATCTCGTAAGTCGCCAGCTTAACCGGCTGCCACTGACCATTTTGCCACAGCTTCACTTCTTCGCCCGCGGCAATTTGGCCGGCTTGTTGGAGTATGTTCACAGCACGAAGCCGCTCGTGGTCGGGCCCGGCCTGGCTTAGCGCGAAACGACGCAAGGCGGCATATGCTTCCGGCGTATCTATCAATTCCAGAAAACTGAGGCCCACATCTGCCTGATCTTCTTCCCAAAGCATTTTTTCGGCAAACAATATGATTTGCGGATACCGGGTCAGGAATTGGCGTATCCGTTTTTGCCAGACTTTTTCGGAAATTGTGTCTACCTGTTCCACCAATTCCATAAATTCGACCAGCGCTTCGCGGGGCAGTAATTCGTAACTGCGGAAGTAGGGGTATCTGTCAGCGTAACCGGGGCCGGGACGGCCGTCACGCATAGCCTCTAAACGCAACAACGTGACAGGTGAATTGTCATTGACTTTGAGCAAACGCCGCCGCGCCGGGCGAAACCGGCCCAGATTGGCATCGGCCACTGCCAGGAAGGTTTGCACCTGATCGTAATGACTAGGCGGCAATTCCGGCCCGATTTCTGTTTTGGCTAACGGCCGTAACAATTCATACACGCTTTCATCTTCGCCCAAAATGGCCGCCGCTTCCGCTTTCTTGAGGCGGTTGCTGGTATCAGGCGGGTCTACGTCGTGCAACTGCTCCCAATATTGACGCGCTTCATCTACCTGTCCTGTCCAGGCCAGATAGCGGATGATATTACTCAACGCCTGGATATTGTCGGGGTAATTGGTAATAACCTGGCGGGCGACCTTAATCGCCTCCTGTGGTTTGCCGTCATAAAAAAAAGCCAGCGACATATTGTTCCACGCCGGCGGCCAATCCCCCAGGAATTTGGCGCTTTTCTTGTTCAGTCCCACACAACTGGCATAATTGCCGGTTTGCAGGGCGCGCTCCCCTTCCTCCATAAATAGCAGTCCTTTTTTCACTTTGTCTGACGGCCGTTGCAACATTTGGGCGACAAAATTAATTTCTTCCTCCAATACGGCAATCACCTCACGCACAAAGGTCAGGTCTTGTGTTTCCAGATCATATTTCATTACCATGTGAAAGGCCCGCAAAGCTAAGGCTTTCAGGTTCAGCTCCATATAAATTGAAGCCAGTGGCTGCCAGTAACTGACATCACCGCTCAAATTCATGGCCATTTCATACTCGTTAGTGGCGGCCCAGAGATGGTTTGCCTTGACATAAGCGTACCCTAGATAGTAGTGTAAATCGGCAACTTTGGGGTACTTTGCTAACCAGGGGATTAACAGGGAAACGGCCTCATCGGGACGGCCGTCTCTGATCAAATCATCCGCCTCTGCCATAGCGTCTTCCATTTCAGGGCTAGGTCGCCGCTGCTTAGGCCGGCGAAAGAAAGGTTTACGTCGTTTTTTGGGCTTACGTTTCTTCACAATAAACTCCTTTGCTAATTATTGGCAGCCACCAGATACCAATCTTACCCTGTTTGTCGGATTGGTACTATATTTCCTGGTGTATTAAATTACCGTTTGCCCCGGAAATATGATAAACTGGCGCATCTTTTTTAGGAGCGCAGATAGATGATTGATGTAAACCAATTACGCCGCGGCGTTAGTTTTACGCATGACGGCAATTTATACAAAGTAACCGAATACAGCCACAAAAAACCGGGACGGGGCAAAGCCACCATCCGCGTCAACGTAAAGGATTTACGTACCGGGTCCAACTTGCAAATAACCTTCACTTCCGGTGACCGGGTGGAAGATATTCGCCTGGACAAACGTACCTATCAATACCTGTATGATGACGGACAGTTTTATGTTTTCATGGATACGGGCACGTATGAACAAAAACAACTGCCCCACGGCGTCATGGAAGAAGATCGGTATTATTTGCGGGACAATATGGAGTTGGAATTATTGTCTTATGAAGGGGAAGTGCTGGACTATATTTTGCCCAAATCTATGGAGTTTGAGGTAGTGGAGGCTGAAAACGCGGTGGCTGGCGATACGGCGACCGGCGCGACCAAAACTGTGGTCACCGATACGGGGCTGAAGGTTAAAACGCCCTTATTTGTCAATAATGGCGACCGGATCAAGGTGAATACGGAAACGGGCGAGTATATTACCCGGTTGTAGATTCCTATCCCTATGACGTTATTGAAAACGGCCGTATCACGGCCGTTTTTCTTTTCCCATTGCCAACTTCCCCCCTTTTTTTGTACAATCACTCCCAATTACCCAATTACTAATTACTCAATTACCCATGACCGAAACCGACCAACCAACACAGTGGACAACAGAATGGGGCGACAATCTGGCCTTAGCTGGCTGCGATGCCTGCGATACCCTCTACCTGATCCCTTATGACAAAGCCCCTCTGCCCTGCCCTTTGTGCGGGCAAGGCGAACTGCTTCTGCTGGATGAGGCCGCCGACCGCCCCATTTATACCCAGCCGCCAGAGTTGGTCGTGCCCTTTTCCGTTACGCCAGAAAAGCGGCAGCACCAATTAAAAAAATTTGTCTCCGGCATCTGGATTAAACCCAACGATTTGAAACTGGATAGGTTGAACGGCCGTATCCAGGCCATCTATCTGCCCATGTGGTTGGTAGACGCCGACGTGCAGGCTCGATGGCAGGCCGAAACCGGCTACAATTACGAGATCGTCAGTCACCGGGAGCAGTATCAGGGCAACCAATGGCACACCCAGCGCATCAAAGAAACCAAAATCCGCTGGGAACCGCGCGTCGGCCAGTTGCAGTGCCATTACGACAACAAAACAGCCCCCGCTCTGGAAGAACACGACGTCTTCGCCCAAAAACTGGGCCGGTACCGCCTGGAAGATGCCGAACTGTACCAGCCGGAAGTTACCCGGGAAGCATTGGTGCGCCTGCCCAACCGCCCCCCGGACGACGCCTGGACAGACGCCCAAGTCTCCTTGCGCACGGCAGCCCTGCAGGAGTGCTGCCAGGCCGCCGCCGCCGACCACATCCGCGATTTTCGCTGGACGGCCGAATTTGCCAACCAAAACTGGACGCAGCTTCTCCTGCCCCTCTACACCACCTGGTACCGGGACGACGAGGATCAGCCGCAAATGATCTACCTGCATGGACAGACGGGCAAACTGTACGGCAGCCGCCGTGCCTCGATGAAAAAGGCGCGGAAGTACGCCCTGATTATGCTGGCCCTGGCGGCATTATCCGGTATGGTCGCTTTCTTTTTCTTCCTGCTGGGGATATTTGTGGCTGCGGAGATTTTGGCGTTGGCGACGTTGGGCTTTCTGACGGCCGTGTTCTTTGGGGTTCTGGCTGTTGTACCGGTGGGGTTGGCCTGGTATACCAATCACACGGCGGAACTGAATGCATTGCAACAATTGGCGCGGGATACGGCCGTACTCAACAACCAAAAATAAACCCCTATCCAACACTTTTGTGACAGTGGTAAAACATGGCCGGCAGTTGCCGTTGTAAAAATCCATTCCGACATTCCTGCCGAATTTCTCGCCGTCAAATTCATATGATGATATGATAGGGTAAGTCAGAAAGAGAGAGCCGCTTCAAATACTGATTACTGAAAAGTATACGTTTTGGGAAAAAGCAAAAGGAGGTTGGATGAAAAGTTAAATCTTCAACTTTCACCTTGTTGCTTACCCGTCTTTGCTTGTCACTCGCCTCCCCACCCCATCCGCAAAAAGGCAAAAGGTGAACGAATAATTTACCCGTTTTGCACACTCGTCAATCTTGTTTGTAAGAAAAGAAGGAGGAAATTGACATGTCTGAAGAAACTCATTCGGAAAAAGCCGGCTTTAAGTTCCCTACAGCCTACACCGTTTTGTTCATCTTACTCGTTTTGGTCGTCATCGCCACCTGGTTCATTCCCGCCGGCCAATACGACAAAGCCGAAGATGGCGAACCCATCCCTGGCTCCTACCATTCCGTACCGCAAAATCCGCAGCGCATTATTGCCGATGGCCTGTTAGCGCCGGTCAACGGTATGTACGGCCTGCAAGCCGAAGATGGCACCGTCAGCATTTACAATGCCGGCAGCCTGTACGGGGCCATTGACGTGGCCCTCTTTGTCCTGATCATTGGCGGCTTTTTGGGCGTGACGATGGCTACCGGGGCCATTGACGCCGGTATTGGCAAGATTACCGTCGCTCTGAAAGGGCGGGAAAAGTGGATGATTGTCATCCTGATGATGGTTTTTGCCCTGGGCGGCACTAGCTATGGGATGGCTGAAGAATCGCTGGCCTTTTATGGCCTGATTATCGCCGTGATGATTGCCGCCGGTTATGACGCCATGACGGGCGTGGCGGTCATCATGCTGGGGGCCGGCATCGGCGTTCTGGCTTCCACGGTGAACCCTTTTGCCACCGGCATCGCTTCCGGCTTTGCCGGGGTCTCGATTGCTGACGGCCTCGTCTCCCGCATCATTATTCTGGTGCTGGGCACGGCTATAGGCATCTTCTTTGTCCTGCGCTATGCGGAAAAGGTGAAAGCCGACCCCTCGAAATCCCTGGTGTATGATCTGAAAGAGTCGAATGAAAAGCGCTTTCTCAAAATGGGCGGGTCTGACGCGATGCCGGCGTTTGACGGCCGTCGCAAAGTCATCATCATCCTGTTCGCCCTGGCCTTCTTCATCATGATTTACAGCGTTATTCCCTGGGAAGATATTGGCGTGCCTTTGCCGCAATGGGATTGGTGGTTCGGCGAATTTACGGCCCTCTTTTTAGGCTTTGGCATCCTCATCGGCATCGTCGGCCGTTTAGGGGAAGCCGGCCTTTCCGAGACGTTTATTGACGGGGCGCGGGACATGCTGGGCGTGGCCCTGGTCATTGGCCTGGCTCGCGGCATCAGCGTCATCATGAACAACGGCCTGATCATAGACACCATTCTGTTTTGGGCTGAAAATGCCGTCAGCGGTCTGGGCGGCGTCCTCTTTATCAACCTCATCCATCTGCTCTACCTGCCGCTGGGCTTCCTCATCCCCTCATCCTCCGGTCTGGCCACCGTGTCCATGCCCATCATGGCCCCGCTGGCCGATACGGCCGGGGTAGACCGCAGCCTGGTGGTTACCGCTTACCAATCAGCCAGCGGCCTGCTGAATCTGGTTAATCCCACGTTTGCCGTCGTGATGGGTGGTCTGGCTTTGGGGCGGGTGCGCTACGACAAATGGCTGCGCTTCACGCTGCCGCTCTTAATCGCCTTGCTCATCTTATATGCTCTCGTATTAAGTATCGGCACATTCTTCCCCAACAGCATAGTATTCTAAACGTTACAACTTGTAGCCGCGGTATCCCTACCGCGCTGCGCGGTAAGAAACCGCGGCTACCTGAGCTTTTTTACAAATGGAGGTAAAAAATGGCTTTCAATTTACGCAATCGCAGTTTTGTTAAATTATTGGACTTTACCCCGCAAGAGATCAAATTCCTGTTGAAGCTGGCGGCCGATCTCAAAGCGGCCAAATACGGCGGCTACGAACAGCAGCGCCTCAAGGGCAAGAACGTAGTCCTCATCTTTGAAAAGTCCTCCACCCGCACCCGCACTGCCTTTGAGGTGGGCGCCTATGATCAGGGGGCGAACGTGACCTACTTGGGGCCCAGCGGTTCCCACATCGGCCACAAAGAGACGATGAAAGACACGGCGCGGGTGCTGGGTCGTTCCTATGACGGCATCGAGTACCGCGGCTTTGCCCAGGAAACGGTGGAAACGTTGGCTGAGTATGCCGGTGTGCCGGTGTGGAACGGGCTGACGAACGAATTTCATCCTACCCAAATTCTGGCCGACGTGTTGACGATGATGGAACATAGCTACAAAGACCTGCCGCAGATTGCCTATACCTATCTGGGAGACGCCCGTAACAATATGGGCAACTCTTTGATGGTGGGTGGCTGCAAGCTGGGGATGGATGTGCGTTTGTGCGCCCCGGAACATTTGTGGCCGGAAGACCATCTGATTGCCCAATGCCGGGAAATTGCCGCGGAAACAGGGGCGCGTCTCACCCTGACGGCCGATGTAGCCGAAGGCGTCAAAGGCGCTGATTTCCTTTACACGGATGTCTGGGTCTCTATGGGCGAGCCCGATTCCGTATGGGCCGAGCGGGTCAATTTGCTGAAACCGTACCAGGTCAATGCCCAAGCCATGGAAATGACCGGTAATCCTGACGTGAAGTTTATGCACTGTCTGCCGGCCTTTCATAATACGGATACTGTGGTGGGCAAAGAGATGGAAGAAAAATTTGGCATGGAGCAGGGGCTGGAAGTGACGGAAGAGGTGTTTGAATCACCGGCCTCGATTGTTTTTGATGAAGCGGAAAACCGGCTGCATACGATTAAGGCCATTATGGTAGCGACGTTGGGTGATTAGGTAATGACTATCTTCCCGGAAGTTTGCTTGTATATAAACTGGCTATTGAACAACTTCCGGGAAGATGGCACAGGAGAATAAAAACATGAGCGAGTTTGGGGTTCATTCAGAAGTAGGCAAGTTACGGAAGGTGATTGTGCATCGCCCGGGGTTGGAAATGCGGCGTTTGACGCCGACCAACTGCGAGGAATTGTTGTTTGACGACGTGATCTGGACGCGCAAGGCGCGGCAGGATCACAACACTTTTGTAGATTTAATGCGAGAGGAATTTGGCATTCAGGTGTACCGGGTGCATGAGTTGCTGGAAGATGTGGTGGCGGATGCAGACGGCCGTGCCTACATTCTGGATCGCAAATTAACCGCCGATGAAGTAGGGGTCAATGGCGTCGCCGAACTGCGGGCCTGGATGGATGGCATGGAACCGTCCACACTGGCTGCTCACCTGATTGGCGGCGTCACCGTCGATGAACTGCCGCCGGAGTTTCGGGACTTTGTACGCAAAGCATGGGGCGGCGCTGAGTTTGTCCTGCCGCCGTTGCCCAACCAATTATTCACCCGTGACAGCTCCTGCTGGATTTACAATGGCGTCACCGTGAATCCCATGTTTTGGCCGGCGCGGCGCAAGGAAACCCTGCACATGGCAGCCATCTACAAATTTCATCCGGAATTTAAGGGGGGCGACTTCAACATCTGGTGGGGCGACCCGGACGTAGATCATGGCAACGCCATGCTGGAAGGGGGCGACGTGATGCCGGTGGGCAACGGTGTCGTTCTCATTGGCATGGGCGAGCGTACCACGTACCAGGCTGTGGGGCAGGTGGCCGTGGAATTGTTTAAGCATGAGGCAGCCACTCGTGTGATCGCCGCCAAAATGCCGCGAGACCGGGCTAGTATGCACCTGGACACAATTTTCAGCTTCTGCGACCGGGACCTGGTGACTATTTTTGAAGGGGTTGTGAATCGTATTCAGCCCATCAGCTACCGGCCGGGTGAAAAAGAAGGCACGCTGGACGTGACGATTGAGGAGAAAGGCTGGCTGGATGTGGTGCAGGAAGCGATGGGGTTGAAGGAACTGCGGGTCATCCCGACCGGGGGTGATGAGTTTGAACAGGAACGGGAGCAGTGGGATGATGGCAACAATGTAGTTGCCCTGCAACCCGGCGTGGTTGTGGCCTATGACCGGAATGAGTGGACGAATGCCCGGCTACGGAAAGCGGGTGTGACGGTTCTGACGATTCCTGGCTCTGAATTGGGGCGGGGCCGCGGCGGAGGGCATTGTATGACTTGCCCGGTGCTGCGGGACCCGGTTTAGGTGTGGCTGTAGCCGCGGTTTCTTACCGCGTTTATGCTGGCGCGGCAGGGATACTGCGGTTACTGAAGCATAGATATAAAGAGTTCCGAGGTGCTTTATGAATGAAGAGAAAGAAGAGAAAAAAAGTGGCAGAGAAATCACTCCCCCAACCTTGACAGATGCTTTGATCCCCATCATAGTCCTCATCGTCCTCCTGGCCGGGGCCATCTATTTGTATGGTGACGATGCGACGTCCGGGCCAACCCAGGTGGCCTTGATGCTGAGTGCGATGATTGCCGCATTGGTCGGCCTGAAAAACGGGCATAGTCTGGAAGATATGGGTCATGCGGCCGTGGAGGGTGTTTCCACGGCGATGGGGGCCATATTTATATTGTTGGCAGTAGGGGCGCTGGTAGGTACCTGGATGATGTCGGGGACTATCGCCACGTTGGTGCATTGGGGGGTGCAATTCCTGAATCCCAACTGGTATTATGTGGCCACTGTGGTTATCTGCGCCATCCTGGCCTTGAGTATCGGCAGTTCCTGGACGGTGGTAGGTACGTTGGGTGTGGGTTTAATCGGCATTGCCGAAGCGCTGGGTGTTTCCCCGGAGATTACGGCCGGGGCTGTTATTTCCGGCGCGTATTTTGGGGATAAGATGTCGCCGCTTTCGGAGACGACAAATCTGGCGGCAGCGGTGGCCGGGACGAAATTGTATACGCATATCAGGGGGATGATGTGGACGGCCGTGCCCTCCATTCTCATCGCCCTGGCTATATTTGGCTTTATCGGCCTGCGCCAGGTGCCCCAGGTGCCGCTCGATCTGACAGAAGTGTTGAGAATCGTGGAAAGCGTCTATAACATCGGGCTGTTGACTATGATCCCGCTGCTGGTGGTACTCATCATGTCCCTGAAGAAAGTGCCGGCCTATTCTTCGATTATGGCTGGGGCGCTGACAGGTGGGTTAATGGCCGTTATTTTGCAGCCGGAAATTGTCATTAACTTTGTCAACGATTCCTCCCTGGGCATTCCGATGACTATGATTAAGGGTGTCTGGTCAGCGATGGCTACTGGCTTTACCATTGATACTGGCTACGGGGGCCTGGATGATTTGTTCTCGCGGGGCGGTATGGCCTCCATGTTGACCACTGTCTGGCTTATCATCAGCGCCATGGCCTTTGGCGGCGTTCTGGAATTTACGGGTCTGCTGTCCCGGCTGTTGGAACCTGTTATGAAAGCAGCTAAATCGGACAGAGCCTTAGTGGCGGCCACAGGCTTAACTTCTATTGGCATGAACATAGTGGCCGGTGACCAATATATGGCCATTGTGCTGCCTGGCCGCATGTACCGCGAGTTGTACGAGGAAAGAGGCATTGCCCCCCAAACCTTGTCCCGCGAAATTGAAGATACCGGCACTATCACCTCCCCGCTGATTCCCTGGAACAGCTGCGGGGCATATATGTCGGCCACGCTGAGCATTGCAACGATGGCTTATTTTCCGTACAGTTTTTTCAATTTAATCAATGTGGTTATTTCCTTTGCCTACGCCCTGATTGGCTTCCGGATCAAGCACGTTGAGCCTGAACATGAACCTGTACCATCACCGGAGAAGGTAGCGTTGTATGGCGTGGGCAACCGGCGCACGGAACCCACCACACCGGAGGCAGCCAAACCCAATTGAGTCGACAGCCATGAATATCTTTATCAATATTTACCGCCGGTTAGGCATTGTGCGCTACCATCTGTCTCGCAATGAGATGGTGATTGTCGCTTGGGCGGCCGGTTTGCTTTTGCTGACAGGCACGCTGGTGTATTCTTGGCTGGAGGGCTGGTCCTTGCTGGACTCGCTGTACGCCACTGTCATTACGATGACGACGGTGGGGTATGGTGATTTGAGTCCGCAGACGAGTTACGGCCGTCTCTTTGCCATCTTCTTCACATTAATAGCCATTGGCATTGGCGGCTATGCTCTCTCCGTGCTGGCTTCCTTTGTCATTGAAAAACAAGCCACTAGGCTGGATCGTGTTTTACGGAAACGAAAAATGGAACGAATTGACGCACTGACAAACCATATAATCGTCTGCGGGGCCAATTTTGTGGGGGCGCGGGTTGCCCGCGATTACAAACTGACAGGCATCCCCTTTCTTTTGATTGAACCGGACGAAGTGGTATTAAGGCAGGCTTTGCTCTTGCTCATCCCTGAATATTATCAAAGCAAAATAGATATGCTGGTAGACATCAAGGAAATTGATTTGAGTCAGTATGAGGATCGCACCGTGTCTGAATTGGGCGAGATTGCCAAAGTACCTTTCTTGCTGGACGATCCCACGGACGATTACGTATTGTTGCAAGCGGGACTGGACCGTGCCGCTGGTTTGATGACTGTCATGCCCGATGACCGGGATAATCTGACGATTACTATTGGCGGCCGGATGATTGCCCGGCGGCTGGGGAACCACACACTGCGCATTATGGCGCGGGCTGACCAACTGCGTTATGTGCGTAAGATGTATTTGTCCGGGGCAGATGAGGTGCGGATGCCGGACGCTATTGGCGGCGGGGAGATGGCGCTGCACCTGGCCCACCCGGAAATCGGCAAGTGGTGGTCGGCCAAACTGCGCGGAGAGGCGGAATTGGTCAGTTTTTCTCAGGTGAATGTGGGGGAGGAACGGCCGTCATGGGTGGGTAAAACTGTGGCAGATGTTCATGCCGCTGAGGGGCTGCTGCTAATGGCCATCAGACGGGGCGATGAGTACCTGTCGCCCCCGCCGGCCGCCACCGAATTGGAGAGAGACGACATCGCCATTATCTTCGGTTAGTTATAAAGAGAGCCAAAAACCCCAGAGTTTTTCAAAATCTTAGATCATCATCAGCCCTCACGTTTCTGGATTTGGGAAAAATCGTAAAGGGCAGCGTTAGCTCTTTGGCGCTTCCTCGTCAGCGCTGCTGGCGGCCGTCCGGTCGGCCAATTGGGCGGCTCGCTGGCTGACCCAGCGCAGGCCGTTACTGCCGCTGTTACGCAGTTCGGCAGCCCAGTCCGTTTCCTGCACCCGGGTCTGAATAGAGGCGGCTTCCTGCCGCACCCCTTTAGCTGCCAAATCTGACAGTTTTTGCTGAATAAACAGGCCAGTTTTCACCGTAGCGGCATTAACCGCCTGGCCTATTTTACGGGTGGCTTTTTGCCGTGACTCGCTCTGCCACAGGTTTACGGCCGTGGCCGACACCTGCTGCTTCGTCTGGCTAATCTGTTCATTCATGCCCGGTTTCCTCGTTTCCGGCTGGTACACCGTCTCATCTTCCACTGGGATTTCAATCTTCAATACAGTTTGGTCATCCATCATATGCTCTCCCTACCATTGGGTTATTTATTCTCATTACGCAATCAAAATCAAATCGTTGCACACCAGTAGACAGCAGCATTGTTATTTTTTCATTAGCAAGGCATTCCTGCTTAGATATGGCTCATAAAAAAACACCCCTGATGATTGCCATCAGGGGTGTTACTAATCAAATTTACCCAAGAAGTTCAACTTCTCTGAGAAGTTGAACTTCTAAATAAACTTAGTTGCAGAAGTCCGACGTTGTTGTGTTGTTCCAGAACCAGTTAAAGCTGTAATACGGCGTTCCGTCTGCCCGGATGGAAATTTGATTCTGACCATACAGGTTGCTGGGAATGTTGAATGTTTGGCGGAAGGTGCCACCTGAGCCAGAGTTGAATGAACCAACGGCCGTACCATAACCCAAAGCGCCCATTGGCCCCATTTGTACCGAAAAGTCTACGCTGGGCGGGTAATTGTACGTCTGGAAAGTGACGTTGTTATCCCGGTTCACCGTACAAATCTGGATGGTCGGGATACCTGTGTAACCAGGAGACGATGCCGGTGGCTGCCCGCCAGTGCCAGTCGTGCTATTCCAGAACCAGTTGTAGGCATAATACGGGTTGGTGTGCCGGGTTTGCGCCCGAATGGAAAGACGATCCCGCCCTTTCAGCGCATCGGGAATGGGGAAGGTCGCCGTAATCGTGCCTCCAGCGCCGGAGGGGATCTCGCCCACTTTAATACCGCCAATGCCCTGCGTGTACATCTCTCCAATCGTTACGTCAAATAACTGGTTGGCCGGGAAGTTGTTGGTAGTAATAGTCACATTGTCGTCAGCGACAACGGCCGTGATGCTAAACGTGGGAATACCGACATAACTTGGCGGTACCGGTACCGGGCCACCCGTGCCACTGGTATCATTCCAGAACCAGTTAAAGCTGTAATACCCCTGGTAACTGTCCGCGCGGATAGCAATTTGCACCTGACCTTTCAAATAATCAGGGATTGGGTACGTAGCCGTGACAGAACCACCCGCACCGGAATTTAACTGACCCACGATCGCGCCACCCAGTCCCAACGTACCCATATAATTCATGCGCACATCAAAAACCTGTCCTGGCGGGTAATTTTGCGTCATAATGGTTACAGAATCATTCATTACCACACTGACAATGGAAATGGTGGGGATAGTCGAAGCGCTGGAACTGGCCGAGCCTATACCCAGGAACAATAAAGCCAAGACAACTAAAAAAAACGTTCCTTTGCGCACACGACCAGAAGAGTCTTTCTGCGAAGCCGGGGCCAACTGAATAGTGTCAACCTGATCGCGTTGACTTTCTGAGGGATGATTCTTAGACATATGATGCCTCCTTTTTGTTCTGTCGTGAGGAAAGGATTCTTTGCAGGAAAGCCCCCTCTGCACCAGTGGGCTTGTTATTTTTGACGGAAGCCCCGTCAAAAATAATATTCTTTCCACACCTTATGTTTACCAATGCTGACTATTATACATAATATTACGGCCTTCTCGCTATAGAACAAATGTTTTCGGGTTAAATAAGGCTCGATTTTATGTATTTTTCACCCATTCATATCGGTAATTTAACGCAAATGTCCTATTGACAAGGGTCTGGCTGCCCTGCGTTGGCGAGTGCGGCTTAACATCAGCCGTAAGACGGCCGTACTAAACTTCATGCCAACAAAAAACCTTGCCTGTAAATGATAATTAGCGCATCATTACCTTCAAAACTAAAAGAGCTGTCCTTTTGCTACAATTCGCAGCTTTAGGACTGCTCTTTTTTGATGAGACTTCATTGGCTGTAGCCCGATTTTGTAAATCGGGTGGCGATTTACAAAATCGCCCTACACTTTTTGAGGAGTTGAAAGCATTGTTAGCCGTAAAAGAAATCACCCAACTTATTACTCCCTATGGCGGCTCATTGGTCAATTTGTTGGTGCCTGAAGATGAGGTGGACGAACTCGCCCACTACGCCAACCAACTGCCTTCCATCCGCTTGTCCAGC
>JAJRTP010000118.1 GCA_024278255.1 Chloroflexota bacterium
ACCCGGAGCGGATTGCCGGCTACATCGAGATGACCCGCTTTCCCGTGCCGGACGAGCCGTTTTACCGGGACACACGGGGGTACGGCGGTCTGGTGCGGGCGGCCGACTTCATCGGCCAGTTGGGCGACCCCAACTATTTGCGTAAAATCCCCGCCCTCTTTTACGAATTTGAGGAGACGGGGGAAAATCTGAATACCGGTTACACCAGTCCGGGACACATGCGGGGTAATTACACCAAGTTCTACTGGAAGGTGGTGCGCCCCCGTATTCAGGATGCCCTGCGTTACCTGCGTAAAACCCAGGAAGGCCAGCAATGGATTGCCAATTTGCATTCCCATGTGTTTGACGTGGAGCATCAGGAGGGGCGGGATGCGTGATGCGTGTTGCGTGATGCGTGATGCGTATTGCGTATCTCCCCCTCATCCCCTCACACCTTGTCACCCTTGTCACCTCCCCATCACCCGTTTACCAGCCTTTTAACAGGTTAAACACGGCCGTATCCCCTATACTGTCATCATACGCGCGTAAACTTTGCCAGTTTTATTAGTTTCGCAGCCTAAACCTGATTTTCTGAACGGACAACTGAACACTCTGCCGCTGTTACGGCCGTAATCCTTTCGTAACGCGCTGGATGGTGTTTAACCGCCTCCTGCCGCGCCTTGATAAGGAACCCTGCCTGACACAACGGCCGTCGCCATACGTTCCGGGTACCGGCAGGCGCGGGCTACCCCCAACCATCTTCCTAAAAGCTGCTCAGCTTCCGGGAAGAGTATAAGGAGTATCATCGTGTTACAAACAACTGTTCGTCACAAAATCGTATTGGCCCTGGCCGCCCTGGCCCTGTTAATCGCCCTGGCTGGCGCCCCCCTCGCTGCCCCCGTATTTGCCGATTGCGGGTCAACCGGTGCATCGACCTGCCCCGGATAATCAAAATATATTAGGATTAGAGGGTCAGCCAAGTACTTGGCTGACCCTTCCCTCAGGTATCAATCAAGTTCGTGGCGAAGGGGTTCCAGATCATCTGTAAATTCCACCAAAAGATTGCGTGCCCAAGCATTGTTCGGATAACAGGATAGGATGGTAATCGCCTCTTCATAATGGGAGATCGCCTCTACCCGATCCCCTTGTGTAACCAGCAATTCCGCCAATGTGCCCAGGCTGTTTGCCAGATTTACTTCATCTTCTATCTGCTGCCAAAGGGAAATCGCTTCCCGCAAACAACCAGATGCTTCTGCCAATTCACCTTGCTTCAACAGCACATTTCCCAAATTATTTAATGCTTGCGCCTGCTGCCCAATTTCACCCGCATGAGCCAGAGCCAATGTATCAATACGGCGAAAAACGATCTCGGCATCGGCCCATTTCTCTTGACGATAATATAACACACCTAAATTCATTAAAACAAGGGATTTATCCGTTTCATCGTTAATGCAAGCCAATAGGGTGGTCGCATTTTCGTAAATAGTGGCTGCCTCATCATACTGTCCCATTTCAGTTAACACAAGCCCTAAATCATTAAGCCTACGAGCCAGATAAACCGGCTCATCCAGACAACAAAGTAATTGTTCCGCTTGATGTAAATTTTCTTTCGCCGTCTCCAAATCGCCACGCAGTCGAGCAATGTTCCCCAGAATACCGTAAGCAAAGGCCAGATGGCGCGTGCTGTCGTCCAGCCGCTCTATTTCCAGGAGGGCTTGCCGGGCCAGCAGTTCTGCCTTGTCGTACTGGTGCCGATTTTTGAGCAGTTCGGCCATGCTCAAGTAGGCGGAAATCATTGCTTCGGGGTCGTCCGCTGCGGCAGCCAGGGCAGACGCTTCTTCGTGGGCGGCTTGCGCTTCGACAAAACGGCGCTGTTTGCCGTAAAGCTGCCCCAGCCGGTTGAGCAGCCGCGCCTTGAGGCCAGCTTCCTCTGACGGGGCATCGCCAATGGCTTTTTCCAGGACGGGTATCCATTCCTGCCACAGTCCGCGCCACTCCAAAAAATCAAAGGATTGCAGGGCGACGACGGCCGTATCCCGCCACGTCCTCTCCCACAGCAGCCCCATCTGCACCGCCCGAAACAAATTCCGCTTTCGTCCATCCAGCCGGGCCAACTGCTCCGGCGTCAAATCGCCCGTCTCCTTCTGCCAAAAAGTGCGACTGGCCTGCAAACTCTGGATAAAATCGGGGTCGGCAGGAGTTAGCATAATTTTCTGTGTGATGGGTAAAGACGGGACACGATTCACGCCTTCACGTCTTCTCGTCCCCATCTTGCGGTAAATTGATAATCTCAGTTTGTAAAAATGAGTTGGTCAGGGGATGGATGCGGTACTGCTTTTCGTGCAGGCCGCCCCGTACTTCCAGCAGAGAGCGCTGGCGCAGTTCTTCCACAGCCCGCCACATCATTCCCTGAGGAAGCTGGCTAATCTGCGCCAGATATTCGCTGTCGGCTTCATCCCCCACTAAGGGCATTGCTTTAAGCAAACGGCGGGCGTCGTCGCTCAGGGTTTGCCAGGCCTGCCAGTAGATGCGCCGGTACATCTCTGCCACCGCCACTGTATGCTCCGTGGTCAGGCCAGTCAAAATGGCCTCCAGCGGCATCATATCCAGCAGGCTGATAATAATTTTAAGCGCCAGCGGATTACCGCCGGTCAATCGGTAAATCCGGGCCATATCTTCATCCGTCGCTTCGGCCACAGCCTCAATGCCAGTCTCCTGAGCATGGTAGCGCATGAAGGCGCTGGCGTCAGCCAGAGGCAACTCAGCCACCGCCGTGGGCAAAACATGAGCCTGGCGGCTGATTTGAATGCGGGTGGTTAGTAAAAATTTGGAGGGATTGGCCAGATCGTACAGATTGTTCATCAGCAAAGCCATGTCTGACGCTGTTTCCAGGTTGTCTACGATAACCAGGACAGGGCGTTCTTTGAGGCTGCGGCGCACGGCCGTTAACCGTTGTTCATCCGTCGCCGCGGGAATGGTGGTGTGCGGGTACAACTGGAGCAGCAGATCAGACAACAGGGCCTGAAATGTGGCCTGGGGTGATTGGAAACGGCCGCTCAATGTCCCCGGTGTCACATCCAGCCAATAAATTTCCTCAAAACGGAGCGTAGGGATAATTTGCCGCACGATCTTGTCGGCCAACGACGTTTTGCCAATGCCGCCAATTCCCACCAAGGCCACCAGCCAGGGGCTTTCCGGGGCCGATAGTTGGGCGCTTACCTTTTCCACCAACGCATCCCGGCCAAAAAGGCGGGAATAGGCGGGCGCTTTGAGGCGGGCTTCCAGGCGGCTGGTATGCTCAGCGCGGGCAGCGGCTTCTTCGGCCAGGATGACGGCCGTTAACTGACCAATCGCCTTCCGCTGCGTACGGCTGACGTAATCCGGGCTGGTGTGCAGACGATTAGCCACTACATATAATGTATCCTTGCTGATGAATCGCCAGCGCAAGATAGAGGCGTATTCTTCCTGCTGTTCGGCCAATTTGTCCAGCGCCTTTTCCAGCACGGCATTGGTCGCCATGCGCCGGTTAGCCTTGTCGGCCGGATTAGGCAGCTCACGCCGGGCCAACTGAACAATGAGCAAAGATTCCAACAGTTCCTCTGCCGTGCTGTCCTGCTTGTGCCAGGTGCGCAAAGAGTTGTGTACGGCCGTTTGCAATTTTAGGTGATCATTCGTTGGATCATTAGCCACGCTGCGCTTACTCCCCTGCACATACCTGTACCAGTACCACAGTACTAGAAATTTCCCTATTTATATCAGATAACAGCCACAAACTCCAATATATCGCCGAAAATCGCCGAAAAATGCCGTTTTTCGCAAAAGTAAGGCAAAGCAAGTTCCTCCCAATATGTATACTATGAATTGCGTCGTTGTCAGTGTGGTGCCTCACCAATGTGCCAACTATATTTTCACAGGTGGACGAGCACAGGGGAGGTCGCGTTTCAAAGGGGGGGAGGCTTTTTTATATCACGCCGCAATCAATTGAAAATGACCACCCCCGCACACCTCTGAAACTTAACCCTTCGGAGATGTGTGGGATTTGTGTTAGAAAGGGAACACTGATTATATGACACAGTGGAAACAGCAACAAAACAACAATACGGCCGTTTTCCTGGCAGCCGGGTTTGAGGAAGAAACGGTGGTCTCCCTGCTTTGCCAACTGCGCGAGGCCGGATTGCCGGTTTCTTTGATGGGGCTGTCATCCCAGCCGCTGACAGGCACACACGGTGTCAAGCTCTGCCCGGATGAGGTTTTGACCGATCTGCCTAAAGATACGACCTTCCGCCTGATTGTCATTCCCGGTAACGGCCGCTGTGCCCGGGCCTTACTGATTTCTCCCTGTTTTCACCGCCTTCTGAAAAACACGCTGGCTGAGGATGGCTACGTGGCAGTGCTGGATACGGCCGTGCCCGCCCTGGACGCCGCTGGCATCCCCCGCTACGCCGCCAACCCCAGCCATTACCTGCGCCAAAACCACACCTCCCTCAACGACTTCATCACCCGCCTCACCCACCTCACCGAAGACCCCATCCCCGCCTAAACCCATCCCCTCACCCCTCACTCCCTCATCCCCTCACTCCCTGCTATAATCCCCGCATGAACCTAGTTCGTCTGGAAAATGTGACCCATTACTACAGCGAGCGCACCTTGCTGGATGGCGTCAACCTGCAAATCAACGAGGGCGACCGCATTGGCCTGATTGGCCGGAACGGCAGCGGTAAAACGACGCTGCTGCGCCTGATTGCCGGGGAAGAAACACCCCGCGCCGGGCAGGTAACAGTCTGGGGCGGCGTGCGCGTCCGCTTTTTGCCGCAAAACCCGCAGCTTGACCCGGAGATGACGGTGTTGGACACGGTGTACCAAAGCAGTTCTCCTCTGATGCGCCTGCTGCACGATTACCAACAGGCGGCGGATGCGCTGGAACGAGAGCCGGAGGATACGGCCGTACAAGCCCAATTCGCCGCCATCAGCCAAAAAATGGATACGGCCGGCGGCTGGACGGCCGAAACCGCAGCCAAAACCATCCTCACCAAACTGGGCGTCAACCATTTCGAGGCCAAAATCAACACCCTGAGCGGCGGCCAGAAAAAGCGCGTCGCCCTGGCCCACGCCCTGTTGGACCCGGCCGACCTGCTTATCCTGGACGAACCAACCAACCACATTGACGCTGACGCCATCGCCTGGCTGGAAAAGTACCTGCTCACCATCCCCTCCGCATTGCTGATGGTGACGCATGACCGCTACTTTCTGGAACGGGTGGTGAACAAGATTGTGGAATTGGACCGGCGGGAACTGGTGGTGTATTCGGGGAATTACGGCCGTTACCTGGAAAAACGCGCCCTGCGGGAAGAGCAGCACCAAACGGCCGAAAGCAAACGCCAGGCCCTCCTGCGCCGGGAACTGGAATGGCTGCGGCGTGGGGCAATGGCTCGCAGCACCAAACAAAAAGCACGCAAACAGCGCGTCGCCGAACTACAAAAAATCCAGTACGACCGGGGTGACCAACGGGTAGCTCTGGCGCTGGCCGGCCGCCGCCTGGGCAAGCGCGTTCTGGAAGCCGCAAATCTCAGTAAAAGTTACGG
>JAJRTP010000119.1 GCA_024278255.1 Chloroflexota bacterium
ACCATTTTGACTGCTTGCATAATAAAAACCGCACCTTTGCTTCTTTAGGAAATGTAATAAGTTGCGTGTAGGATAGTGACAATAATGATGGCCTTATTGTAAATTGCCAGCTCCCTAAACTATTAAATCATCGCTATAAACCGCGGATACGGTCAATCAGACGGACGACAACAGAGCGTTTTTCGGCTGGCGTTTGTTCAGGCATCTGACCGCGTCTGGTAGGCCTCTTTTTGGTTGTGTCGGGCTTGGCTGGTTTGGGTCGGGCAACAAATTCTACCAACCCGGCTTGCAGCATACCGTAAACGATTCGCCTGATTTCAAAATCGCTAAGATTGTTGGCCTGGGCGATCTGGCGAACAGTGTTTCGGGGGTTTATGAAGGAGACAACCCGCCACTCTTCCACCGTCAGATTGATATTTTTGAGCCGCGCATCGGGCCGGTCTGTGAACCGGAGGGCTACATCAAGATCGGGAATCTCTTCCTGAAGAATTTCCCATTCTTTTAGCCGCCGGCTGCCTTCCATAATGATGCTTTCCAGGTCAATAGGAATGGTAATGTGACCAGGGGTAGGCAATTTATTGGCATCGAAGCGAAAAACGCCGTCTACCCAGGTGAACAACTGGTATACGATGTCCAATACATTCTGGCGGACGCTTTGAATAATGTCGTTTTGGGTGACTCTTCCGGCGGTAATGAGAAGGTGGCCTAGCTGTTTGTCACTTTTTCCTTTAGCGTGGGCCAGGATGACTTTGGCCTGTTCGGGTGAAAGTTTGCCACTGTTCTGTAAGATTTCGGCGAGGTGATTTCCGTCATTTTCGCCCATATAGGCGTAGATGAGCTTCCCTTCCCGAAAAGACATGTTGGCCGATTCACCGTTGTGCTGAATTGTCAGTGTTCCGGTCTTGCGGGCAAGGTTTATGAGGTTTAGAAGCTGTGTTGTGGAAAAATCACGCAGGTTCCCTTTTAGGGCCATAGTCGTGTTCCTGCTTTACTGTTTTATTTTACGAGACAAATTTGGTTGCTTATGTCCTTAGATTACTGGTTTATTGTAATGAGTTATTTTAAGGATGAACCGCATGTCTTACATTTCTTGTAACGATTTGCATTATACATGGGGAAAAAAAGCAAGTCAAACACACTTATGTCATATTGTTCAGGAAGTTAGAGACACATTCCGCCAGCCGGTAGATAGGTTCCAGGGATCAGGCTGGTTGCTGGAATCGACCACGGCCGTACCTCCTCCCCGTTTTCTGCCACCCTGCAAAAATTCAAACACGGCCGTACCCAACCACTCCTCCTCACTGACTGCCCCATCTGGCTGCCAATCTGCCAAATGTTCCTGCAAATAATTGGTACTCGTTTGCCCTGCCCGGAAGTGTGGCTCCTGCAAGATGGCTAACAGATAGGGGATGTTGGTGGTGACGCCCAACACGGCCGTATCCCTTAACGCCCGTACCATTTTCCCAATTGCTTCCTCCCGATTTTGTCCCCAGGTGATAATTTTTGCCAGCATCGGATCATAGTAAGGGCTGACTTCTGCGCCGGTTTCAATGCCGTCATCCACCCGCACGCCAGGGCCGGACGGCCGTTGGTAATACCCAATCCTCCCAATCGAAGGCAAAAACTGGTTCGCCGGGTCTTCCGCATAGACGCGGCACTCAATGGCGTGTCCCCATTGCCGGATGTCCGCCTGGGCAAAGGGGAGCGGTTCCCCGGCGGCAATACGAATCTGCCAGGCGGCCAAATCCAGTCCCGTCACCAGTTCCGTCACCGGATGTTCCACTTGCAGCCGGGTATTCATCTCCAGAAAATAGAAATTGCCCGCGCCATCCATGATAAACTCCACAGTGCCCGCATTCGTATAGCCAGCAGTTTGGGCCAGCGATACGGCCGCCTGGGCCATTTGCTGCCGCACCGCCTCATCTTGAATGATTGGTGCGGGACTTTCCTCAATGATTTTCTGATGCCGCCGCTGGATGGAACATTCCCGCTCGAACAGGTGCAGGGTACGGCCGTGTTCGTCCGCCAGTATCTGAATTTCCACGTGGTGGATTTCCGTGAAGAACTGTTCCACCAAAATATGGTCGTTGCCAAAAGAGGAAGCGGCTTCACTGCGGGCTGACTGAACCGCGTCAGCAAACTCGCTGGCATTCCAGACCACACGCATCCCTTTACCGCCGCCCCCCGCGCTGGCCTTGATCAGGATGGGGAAGGAGATGTGCTGCACGGCTTCTTGCAGTTCCGCCGCATCCATACCCGCGCCGTCCACGCCGGGAACGACGGGAACGCCCGCTTGCCGGGCAATTTCCCGCGCCGACGCCTTGCTGCCCAGCCGACGCATTGCTTCCGGCCCGGGGCCGATGAAGGTGACGCCGCGCCGGGCGCAGTTTTGGGCAAAGGCCGGGTTTTCGCTGAGGAAGCCGTAGCCGGGATGGATAGCATCGGCCCCGCAGTAAGTGGCAATAGCCAGGATCGCGTCCTGGTTGAGGTAGGTGTCTACGGCCGTCACCCCTTCCAACCCATACCGTTCATCCGCCAACTGCACCCAAGGCGCGTCCGCATCTGCTTCGGAATAAACAGCCACAGACAGTATGCCCAATTCGCGGCAGGCCAAAAAGATTCTCCGGGCAATTTCGCCCCGGTTTGCTACGAGGATTTTTTGGAACATGATGGGGGAGGGCCATTACGCTTCAGTTTGCAGCGCCTTGATTTCCTCAACTGTCAGTCCGGTAATTTCACTCACCGTAATCGCGTCGTGCAGTTCCAGCAGCTGACGCGCGATTTCTTTGCGGGCGGCCAGCTCGCCTGCTTCCATACCGTGCGCCATACCGCGTGCTATACCGCTCTCCAGCCCCTTTTCAAATCCTTCCCGAATATATTCCTGGGCAATGGTAGCCATAATTTCGTCTCCCTTTTTCTCTTGACGCAACAATGCTTTTTCCAAATCCTGCCGGTGAATGTTTTCTGTGACCTTGCTTAAATAATACAAAACTGTGTGGATATATTAGACCTTATCGGAAATAAAAATCGACAAGGGAAATCGTTTCAAAAGGTGAACGATTGGCAGTTCGAAGGTTATGTAAGCCACAAGCTATTTCCATAACCAAATCATCAAATCCATCTTTTTTGTTACGAAACACATCT
>JAJRTP010000120.1 GCA_024278255.1 Chloroflexota bacterium
AAACGCATTTCCGTTCTTGCCGGAGGCGGCGCCGTTGAATTTCGCTTTTTGATCGTTGATCCGGAAAAGGCGAATGAGTTTATGCACGAACCTGAGTTTATGCCGACGTTGATCGCCGAGGACAGCGGATATCGCATTCAGTCACCACAGGGCACTCATCGTAACATGATCTATAAGTTCGGCGTAGGCTACCACATTATGTACGGAAACCCCGGAGGTGTTGTTAAGACCGGGACGCCTGTCATTGTTGCTTTTGAAGATTTTCAACAACGTATTATTGCGCAATAACCGGGGTGCAGTTTTATGAGAAAAGCCGTTATTTTATTCATCGTTCTGATTGTATTATTGTCCATTTTGGGAACCAGCGTCAAAGCGGGGTCGGGGGTACGGCCGTATCCCCAAACAGTTCTGGCCCAAACAGACCCTAATCAACCCATTACCCCCAACAACAGACCAGAAAAAATCGCACCGGGTTTGCGGGAACAGATGGACACACTGCCTCCTGGTGAGATGATCACCGTCATCGCCTCCCTGGGAAATCAGGCCGACCTGAGCCAGGCGCCCAACGGCAGCCGGGCCGACCGCCTGAATTGGATAATCCAAACATTAAAAAATACGGCCGATCAATCACAAGGATCTTTGCGCGGTTTCCTGGCAGCGAGAAAAGCCCAGGGCACGGTCACACAAATCATTCCTATGTGGATATATAACGGCATCTCGGTAACAGCCACGGCGGAGGTTGTTCAAGAACTGGCAGCGCGGAGTGACGTAACCCTGATAACGCCGGACGACATCGAAATTGTGCTGCACCAGACGGGGCCGGCCGAACCCAATATCGCGGTGGTGAATGCGCCTTCGCTGTGGAACCTGGGCTGGTATGGACAAGGTGTGGTGGTTGCCAGCCTGGACAGCGGGGTAGATTTGTCCCATCCCGACTTGAACGGCAATTGGCGCGGCGGCAGCAACAGTTGGTTTGATCCGTATGGCGAGCATCCCGCCACCCCTACCGATTTGAGCGGTCATGGTACCTGGACGATGGGGGTGATGGTTGGCGGCGACGCAGGGGGCACGACCATTGGTGTCGCGCCCCAGGCCCAATGGATAGCAGCCAGAATATTCGACGATGCAGGTAATTCTTCAGCCACAGCTATCCATCAGGCTTTTCAATGGCTGCTGGACCCGGACGGCAATCCCAATACGGATGACGCCCCTCACGTAGTAAACAATTCCTGGACAATGGGCGGGCCGGGCTGTGATTTGGAATTCCAGGCGGATTTGCAGGCATTGCGCGCGGCTGACATTATTCCGGTTTTTGCGGCCGGGAATTACGGGCCGGGAAGTGCCACTGACCGCAGCCCGGCCAATTACCCGGAAGCATTGGCAGTGGGAGCAACTGACAACGCCGACGTGCTTTACGGCTTAAGCAGTAATGGCCCGTCAGCCTGTGATGGTTCTGTATACCCGGAACTGGTTGCGCCGGGCGTTAATGTAAAAACCAGCGATCTGTTTGGTTTTTATACGTCACAAACTGGTACTTCCTTAGCCGCTCCGCATGTCACCGGAGCATTGGCATTGTTGTTGAGCGCATATCCGGGTGCAAATGCGACAGAACCGGAAAATGCTTTGCTTAACACGGCCGTTGACCTGGGCGCCCCTGGGGCCGACAATAGTTATGGTTACGGCCGTCTCGACATCCTGGCCGCTTACCAATGGATCGCCAACGGCGGCAGCCCAACAGCCACGCCGGTTCCGGCTACAGTCACGCCAACGGCGACGGCCACAGCATTACCGCCAACGGCGACGCCTACAGCGACGGCCGTACCGCCCACTACTACGCCGCCCCCGCCAACAGCCACACCTACCGCCACGGCCGTCCCCCCCACCGCGACGTCGACAGCGACGCCCATACCGCCGACAGCCACACCTGTTCCATCGACAGCCACACCAGCGCCAAACGGCCTGACTTTCAGCGACGGGTTTGAATCGGGCGACTTTTCCGCGTGGACGGCCGTAACCGATCCGGATGGCGATCTTTCCGTTTCCGGCAGCGCAGCTATGGTTGGCGCTTATGGCATGGCGGCTTTGATCAACGATGGGACGATCATGTACCTGCAGGACGACTCGCCGCAAAACGAAACAATTTACCAGGTCAGCTTCTATTTCGATCCCAATGGTATCTCCATGCCTTCAAGCGATCTCCATCGTATTCTGGTAGCCCGTAACGCCAATACCGATGTCATCCGCCTGGAATTCCGCTTCCGAAACGGCAACTACCAGACGCGGGCGCGGCTGCGGACGGATGCCGGACGATACAGCAACACATCCTGGCACGTTATTTCGGATGCAGCCCATCTCATTGAACTGGATTGGCAGGCAGCCACCAGTGCGGGCGCCAACGATGGCTCGCTGTCACTGTCGCTGGATGGCGTCCTAAAGCAAACCCGTTCCGGCATTGATAATGATACGCAGCGTATTGAGCAAGTCCGGCTGGGACCTTCGTGGGGCATTTTCAGTGCGACTTCCGGCACAGAATTGTATGATGAGTTCGTTTCTTCAGGCCCAGGTGTGTCGGCTACAGCGACACCAATACCGCCTACAGCCACTCCGCTGCCGCCCACAGCGACACCATTGCCGCCTACAGCCACTCCGCCACCACCTACAGCCACTCCGCTACCACCTACAGCCACTCCGCTGCCACCTACCGCTACCCCATTGCCGCCTACAGCGACGCCACTACCTCCGACGGCTACTCCGCTGCCTCCCACAGCGACGCCGCTGCCTCCAACAGCGACACCACTACCTCCGACGGCTACTCCATTACCACCTACCGCTACGCCATTACCGCCAACAGTAACACCGCTACCTCCAACGGCTACTCCATTACCACCTACCGCTACGCCATTACCGCCAACAGTAACACCACTACCTCCAACGGCTACTCCATTGCCACCCACAGCGACGCCCACCGCTACAGCCGTACCACCCACAGCTACACCGCTGCCGCCAACGGCCACGCCTACCGCTACGGCCATACCACCCACCGCTACGGCCGTACCGCCTACGGCGACACCACTGCCGCCGACGGCCACGCCCACTGCTACGGCCGTTCCACCCACAGCCACGGCCATACCGCCCACTGCTACTCCTGTATCAACCGGTCTGATTTTCAGCGATGGGTTTGAATCGGGCGACTTTTCTGCGTGGACGGCCGTTGTAGATTCAGACAACGATCTCTCCATCTCCGGCAGCGCGGCAATCGTCGGCACAAACGGGATGGCCGCTTTGGTGAACGGCAGTACCGTGGCCTACCTGCAGGATGACACGCCCCAAAGTGAAACCCATTACCGGGTCAGCTTCTACTTCGACCCCAACAGCATCGCCATGCCTTCAAACAGTTTCCACCGCATCCTGGTGGCCCGCAGCGCCAATGCCGATGCGATTCGTTTGGAAATCCGCTTCAGAAACGGAAACTACCAAATGCGTACCCGGACACGGACTGATTCCGGAGGATATGCCAACTCCTCATGGTACGTCATTTCAGATGCCGCCCACCACATCGAACTGGATTGGCAGGCCGCCAGCGGCGCCGGGGCCAATGACGGCTATCTCTCTTTGTGGATTGATGATGTTCTGATGCGCACCCTTTCCGGCGTTGACAATGATACGCTGCGCATTGAGCAGCTTCGCTTAGGCCCTTCAGGCGGCTACTACAACACGACGTCAGGCACAGAATTGTTTGATGATTTTGCCTCCTGGCGTACAGTTCGCTAAACAATACACCGCCTCGAATGCCCTAAAAACTTATTCGAGGCGGTGATCTTTTACTCATGTACAAAACCATGGCCGCGGGTTTTTCGATGTCTGCCATAAACCAACGCCTCTTAAAATTCGGCCGCTCCCAGCATAGCAGACACAAAGCCGATAAGGATTAATTTTATGAAACAAAATTTGTTCCTTTTCGCTGTTCTACCTTTACTATTCATCGTTAGCCGGCAGTTATTGGCTAACTCGCCGGCCAATACCAATACAACCATCACCGTCACCACCACCAGCGACGTTATCGCCTCTGACGGGGAATGCGCCCTGCGGGAAGCGATCATCGCCGCCAATACCGACATGGCCTTCAATGAGTGTCCCGCCGGCAACGGCGCAGACACGATTGTTTTTGACCCGGCCTTGACGGCCGACTTTGTCTTGACCCTGACGGACGCCAATGAAGACCAGGCGCAGACCGGCGATCTGGATATTTCTGGCACAGTAACCATTAGCGGCACGGGGCAGACGGTCATTGACGGAAACGATTCTGACCGCGTTTTCCACGTTTTGTCCGGGGCGCGCCTGACGTTGGCCGGGGTGACGGTACAGCATGGCAATCCCGGCGCGGCCAATGGCGGTGGTATTTACACAGTGGGGGGGCTGACGGTCAGTAACAGCACCATAACGGCCAACCACAGCGGCGGCATTTACAACGCCGGGGGTCTTCTGGAATTAACCAACGTAGACATTGACAACAATCTGAATGGTTACGGCCTGTACAACGCCAATACCGGCTCACTCAATTATTCCGGCGGGTCCGTCAGCGGGAATGAGGGCGGCGGTATTTATAACAACGCCTCTCCGGCCACACTAACCAACCTCAATATCATCAGCAATACGATTGGCGGCGGCGTTTATAACATAACCAGTCTTTCCTCGTCCCGTTTAACGATCAGCCAATCCGTTGTGATGAGCAATACGACAACAACAAATGGCGGCGGCATCTTCAATGAAGGGATAGGGGCAGATATGGATATTTTCGACACACGCATCAGGGGAAATACGGCCGTATCCTCCGGCGGCGGCATTTACAACAACGGGATAATGGACATCAACGGCAGCACCCTGGACAACAATAGCGCCCGCAGCGGCGGCGGTATTGAACACAGCGGCGTCAGCCTGCACATAACCAACAGCACCATCAGCGGCAATTCAGTCAGCGACAACGGCGGTGGATTTTACAACAAGGGCAGCGCCACCTTGACCCACGTCACGTTGAGTGGCAATACAGCCAACGGGCCTGATACGGGCGGCAATATCTTCAACGACGAGGCTTTGTTAACACTGCAAAACAGCATCGTAGCTAATTCACCCACCGACGGTAACTGTTTTTACAGCGCCGGGACTGTCACTTCTTCCGGCAACAATCTGGATGATGGCAACACCTGTAATTTCACCCATGCCGGCGACATCGTCAACACCAACCCGCTGCTTGGCCCGCTGCAAAATAATGGCGGCCCAACTTTCACGCAGGCTCTTTTGTCCGGCAGCCCGGCTATCAATGAGGCTAACAGCGCCTTTTGCCCGGCGACGGATCAACGCGGTTTTACCCGGCCAGCCGCAGCTTGCGACATTGGCGCGTATGAAGCGGCCAGTGTCTATGTTTATCTACCAATCATACTACGCAATTAGGCTTTGGTTAGCCTGAAAATATCTACTGATAACCATGATGAAATCAATCTCACACTTGCCCGAAACAACGCAACAAGCTGTTTTAACATCCAGGATAAAAGATATGGAAATAGCTAACGGCCGTTCACCTTCAGCCAATCGGGTGCTGATTGCAGGCAATCAAGGAATCATGGGGGCT
>JAJRTP010000121.1 GCA_024278255.1 Chloroflexota bacterium
CGGCCGTATCTGGGTTCGGCGCGGCGGGGATGATGCCCTGGTTGCGGATGTTAAACTCGCTGCCCGTGGAAGCGTTGTCCAGGCTGAATTGGGCGTCGGCCGGGGTGATGATGGCGTCATAATCGGCGGCGGCCGGGATGGACAGACCCGTATCCATCTGGCGCATCTGACGCAGATACCAGGCCAGGGCAGGTGACTCTACCGTGTTGAGCAGGCGTAACTGGTTATCTGCCCCGCTGAGTTGGTAGGAAATTTCGCGGGCAGTTTGCCCCAGCAGGCGTGCCCCTTCGCTGGTTCCGGCCGTCACCCAGCGTTCGCGGGGATCGTTGCCATAGCTGTGGGATAGCTGCCAGCTTTGGCTCCACTGCGCCACCAGCAGCACGGTCAGGAAGGCCAGAAAGATGCCTTGGGACACGGCCGTTACGTCATACGCCGACAATAGATAAATAGAGGCCAAGGCGATAAAGAAAGCCATCATCATCACAAAAACATACTGCAAATCCTGGGGCTGGTAGGCGACCACCCGCAAGTAGCGGGCAAAATTGACAACAATAACAGCCAGGGCCAGGATGAGACTGAGAGCCAGCAAGCCAGTGTACTTCGTCCAGGTACCGCCCAACACAACCTGGGCCAGCAGGCCGATGAGCAGATAGCCGGGTAAGGCCAACAGAGCCGCGTTGGCCATCACGCCTTGCTGCAAAAGCATGAGCAGGAAGATGCCGGCCAGCCAGTATAGGAGCAGGGAAGCCAACGGCCGTCCCCGCCACACAGTCCCAATGACGGCTGCCACGCCAAAAATGAGCAGTACCGGTTCGTAACGCATGAAGGCCAGAAAGGGATCAGCCAGGGTACGGCCGTCCATTGCGCCAAATAGGGCCAGCCAATCCCCTAACAGCCGGGCTACATCCCCCAAACCGGGCAAATACCAGAGGAACATGCTGCCGCTGAGAACAAAAACGACAACGCCGATGAGTACGGCCGTGCGTTTTTCCTGAGAAGAAGGGTTGAACCGCAGAGACGCAGAGGGCGCAGAGTTTTCTTCTTTATCTTCCTTTTGGCTTCTTTGTCGTTTAATAATTTTGTAAAAAAGTATCCAGGCCAGCCCCAGGGTGATCAGGCTGCTGTAGAATAAGGTGTCGCTGGTTAGGCCCAATCCCACTGCTGCCGCCAGCGTGTAAAGCCAACGAGGTGCGGCCGTTTCCCCATACCGGATGAGAGCGACGGCCGTCAGCAAAACGGTAAACAAGGCGATACTCTGCCCGCCCGTTGTGCGTGAGGTGATGACCAGTAGCGGAGAGACAGCCAGCAGCAGGGAAGCCGCCAAAACGCCAATCACGCCCAGCCGCTGCTGCAAAAGGCGGGGTAGGATGACCAGCCCCAGACCAAAAACAGCCGGAACCAGCCGCATGACGGTATCGCTGAAGCCGAGAATTTGGGTGAGTACGGCCGTGAAACTAAAATAAGCCGGACTCACAACCGCCACCTGCGCCGCTCCCGGCTGCCAAAACCGCCACACCGCCAACGCTGTCTCTGCTTCCCCGTCGGACAAAGGCAGCGCATCCAGATTACTGAAACGAATAATCCCCGCCGCCAGGACAATCAGCCCAAACACAGCGTCAGCAATCGTTAGCTGCTCCAGCCAACCCATTTTACTTGCCGTTTCCTTCACCTGAAAATCGCTAATCTCCAATCGCTAATCTCCAAAAAAATCCGTGCAAATCTGTCAAATCCGTGTCATCCGTGTTTCTATTGCGGATTCCAACGATAAATGGTAACAGACCCGTTCTGATATGCCACTTCCAAATCGTCAAATTTTTGCAGACCGTTACGGCCGTACTCATTCTCCAGACTGCCTACAAAGATGTAGGTAACGTCCAATTCATCCAGCAGCGGGGCCGCTTCGTCCCAATTGGCCGAAGTGTAAATCTGCTTGACCAGCGGATCGCGCCGGCCGGGTTCATCCGTGCTCGTGCCGCGCCACTGGAATTCATGGCCGGCCCAGCCCAGAGGCGTGGGTACGCCGCTGTTGGCCGAAACGCGGGCGTAATTGCTGTACTGCCCGCCGACTGCTTCCAGTACCACGTCGTCTGGCCCGGCATTATCCTTCAGCCACAGGATGGCGGCGTATTCGTCCGGGTTGAACAAGGCCATCTGTGCCAGCCCATCCAGGGTAGACGGCCGTCGCTGCACTGCATCTTTTGGCCCGCGATACTCCACAGCGCGGGACTGGATGGCATAAAAAGGAAACATCAGGGCCAGAATGAAGCCAATGGCGTATACGGCCGTAGCCAATCCCGCCGCCACCCGCCTTTTAGCATACCACAGGTAAAACAAAGCAAACACCGCCGAAATGCCTAACAAAATCCACGCCTGATAATAAAATTTGAACACCGTGTTCAGGCGCACACCAAAATTATCCTTCAAATAGACAAATTCCGGCCCCAGCGTCAGCAGCGCTCCGGTACCGATGAGCAGCAGAACAAAGGGCAGGGCGCGGGCCGGTTTGTCGGATGGTTCGATGGGTTCATCGGTGCGGGAGAAACGGCCGTACCACAACATCACCACCAGCATAATGACGCCTCCCAGCAGCAGTGTTACACCGGGGAAGGTCAGCCGGTTTTGCAAATAGGCGGGTAGAATGGCGAACACGGCCGTCAATCCCCAACCCAACGCCACACCGCCCGGATGTGGCGGCAGGGCGATCCCCAGTTCATTCGCCAGATTGATCACCCGGACAGCCCCTTCGCTGCTGCTGGCGATAACCCAGGCCAGGAAGCCGGTGAGGAGAAAGAGGCCGAGGATGAGGAGGACGGCCGTCACCAACCCCTTCTGCCAAAAACGAAAGCGCTGTTTCACGGCTAACGAGACTAACAGGAAGAGTACGGCCGTCAGTGGCAAACCAAACATGATGAGAAACTGGGGTAGTCGTGTGGGGCGCATCAGCATGGGCAAAATAAACGGCGCACCCGCCTGGGAATGGAAGCTGAGATAAAACGGCAGGTAGAGCAGGATTGCCGGAACGACCAGAAAGACGCTCAACAAAATCGTCCGCGTCCAAATCTGCCCGTGCAGTCCCTCCCGCCGCCACTGCGCCAAAAAATACACTCCTGCCACCACAAACAAATGAATCAGAACGTCCCAGGTATTCAAAAACGACAGCCCGCCGAGGATGAGGATGGTGAAGAGGAAGAAAGGCCATTGAATGGTAAATTGTGAATTGAGAATGGTGAATTGGAGAACCTGACCTGAGCTTGCTGAAGGATTGGGAGATTGGAGATCGGAGATTGGAGATTCGTTGTCATTCATTGAAGACTGAACACTGAACACTGAAAACTGATCCCCCCCCAGCCACCAGACGAAAGCCACCGCCAGGCTGAGGAAGATGAAGGGCAGTACCAGGACGTGCGGGTGCATGTCGCCCAGGATGAAGCTGAAATTGGGGAACTCGGCAATCGGTTCCGGGTCTATTTGCTGGCCGGCCAGATTGTATTCGTTGATGACGCGGGAAGAGCGCCACCACCACCAGCCGCTGTCCTCAAAGCGCGGCCCGGCCGCCGGATGGGGCGGATTGTTGATGTCCCGCACGTCCAGCCAGGCCCAGAATTGGGGCGAACCCACGTCCCAGCCGTGCAGTGCTTCCATCACCACCTGCATATTGCCGATGAGGGGGATGGCCATGGCCGCCACAATACCCAGGGTGACGGCCCAGCGCTGGATGTGCGGGTGTGCTTCGTCCCGGTAGACGGCAATCAGGTTGGAGGGGAGGCCGAATGCGCCCACGGCCGTACCGGCAAACAACCAGGCCACCCCCAGATTAAAGGCGATGGCTTCCGGCACGGCCGTCAGCCGGGCCAGCA
>JAJRTP010000122.1 GCA_024278255.1 Chloroflexota bacterium
TGTGAGTGACTCAGCCACAGACACAACGACGGTGGCTTACGGTCAGCAGTTTGTCTACCTGCCGGTAATCCTGAAGGATTCGGGCGACATACCGCCCACGCCGACGCCTACGCCGACAGGTGTCCCCCCTACGGAAACGCCTACCATAACCCCAACACCCTGTTCACCAACCGGCGTTGATCTGGTGGTGACCAATATCGAGGTGCAGCCGGCCTCGCCCGCTTCTGGTCAGCCAGCTACGGTTCTGGTCACCATTCGCAATCAGGGGACGACGAGCGTGGCTTTTGGCAACAACTTCTTCCTGGATTTCTACGTGAACCGGACGCCGCAGCCGCTGCTGCCGGGCGACATCACCTGGGGCATTCAGGGCGTGGATTTGTCCGCTGGAACCAGCCGGACGTACAGCGCCTCGTACACATTCAATGGTGGTACACACCAGCTATGGGCACAAGTGGATACGGATAATACAGTGGATGAATGTCCTTTTGAGGATAATAATGTGAGAGGCCCGATTCCGCTGACAGTATCGGGTGCCAGCGTGGGGCAGGGCAGCGGGTTGAGTGTGCCCAACACCCAGCCGCGCCACACGCCCACACCGCCGGGCACACCGGAACCAGCGGTAACGCCTACGCCTTATTGACAAGTAAAAGAGGCCGTCCAAAAGGGCGGCCTTTTTTGTTATGTATCAGACTTGCCTGTTATTCGGGTAATTGGGCTGTGAATTCGTCGAGGGATTCAGTGAGTAGTGCCTGGCGGTGAAGTTCTTTGAGTACGGCCGTGTCTTCTATCGCTTCCAGCCGGGTTTGAAGATGTTCCGGAACATCTCCAAAGCGAATCTGCAATGTCGTCAGCAGGAGTTCGTAGCTGGTTTGTCTTTCCCCCTGTTCCAGACCCTGTTCCAGACCCTGTTCCAGACCCTGTTCCAAACCCTGTTCCAGACCCTGTTCCAGACCCTGTTCCAGACCCTGTTCCAGACCCTGTTCCAGACCCTGTTCCAGACCTTGCTCCAGACCCTTATCCAGACCGCGCTGAATAGCCATACGCTCGAAGGGAGCAAGGTATGGTAATTTTTCGTTTTTCTCGTAGGCGATTATGTCTGCCATATATTGTTCTTCCAATTCCGGTGGTAAAGTCATTATCCAGTCCATAAAGCGAAACAACTCCAAAATATCCTGACGGGTGTACCCTTTTTTATACAACATCTTCGCTAATGTCAACTTGGCGGCATACCGTTCTTCAAGGCTACGGCGTGTCTTTTGCGTTTGCAAATGCGCCATTGTAACGATGGCAAACGGATTATTTGAGGCCGTCAATTTATCCCAATCTGCCGCATAATCCAAAAGTTTTGCCGTAGGGAATTCTAGGGACACGCGGCAGCCCAGCAGTTTGTATTCATACAGATTGGGCCGCCATTTGGGATCAGAGTCGGTTAAGACGGCCAAACTCACAACACGCCGTTTGTATTTGTCTAATAAACGGTAATTGTAAATGTACATGCGTTCGGCAAAAACTTTTTCCTGCCGGCCCTGAATTTCGATGTGAATGAGAATCCAGGCTTCCTGTCCGCTCTCCTGGAGCGTAACGCGCACTAATTTGTCTACGCGGCGGACACCGGTTTCTGCATCCCGCACGACTTGTTGCAATTCTTTGTCCAGAAAAGTGTATTCCCGCTCCCAATCAATGGCGGCGTACACTTTCGGGAAGAAGAACGCCATGAACTCTGGAAAGTAGTGCTCGATGATGACTTTCCAGGGTGCGTCGTAATCGGCGCGTGTTGTCTCTGTAGGCATTATAGCAAAAAATTGTTATCTGTGGCGGAAATGGAGATACGCGCCGGCGAAGAAGATGGTGGAACCGAGCACGGCCGTAACCCCCACCAACATCATCAACCCCAAATTAACCTTAGCTTGCGGCGCGCCCGCTTCCGGCAGCAGCACAACTGTGCCATCAGCAGACACGACAGCGCCGGAAGGCAGAATAATTACGCCGTTACCAACTCCTTCCTGAACGCAAAAATCAATGCCGGTATGGCCCCGGCTGTCCGGGTAGACGGGAACGTACTGCGGATTTTCGGAGGTGATAATCCAACCGGCTTCCGGTTTGGCGGTAACGCGCCAGTAACTTTGCCCGGCGGCAAAGAGGCCATACGTGCCATCGTGACCGGAGGTGGCGGTGATAATAGTGGCTTCGTCGCTGCTGACAAATTCGACGGGAATGCCTTCAACCGGTTCTTCACCCGCGACACCTGTGTTGACGCAACGGCCATCGCCATTCACGTCTCGATACACAACCCCCTGAATCGAACCGTGTATTTCAGTATCGTTGGTGCCGGGGGGCGTGGGTGGGGGAATGTTGGTTGGGGTGGGACGGGGTGTCTGGGCTGAGGCGTTACCAGTTAATCCCATCATAAAAATTGCCAAAAAGACCAAAAAACCAACTCCGGCCAAAACAGCCGCAAAAAAATTATGTTTGAACCACATATCAGACCTCCTGGGACGTGATGCGTGATATGTGAAGCCGCGATTGGTTCACGCCTTCACGTCTATTACATTATGTTTATATTATACGCAACTTGCTGTTTATGTAAACAGGACTGAGAGGCTGATTATACTGTGCGGGCAAAGACGCGGTAAGAAACCGCGGCTACGATCCGTGAAAATCCAACCTGATCCGTAAAATCCGTGGTTGCAAATCCGTGGTTACCGCTCCCGATTCAGCCAGCGCAGGAGTAGTTCACCGATGCGGTCGGTGCGTTGGCGGATGACGGTGCATTCGGGTAAAGCGTCCACGAAAAGTTGGCCATATCGTTTGGACAGGACACGCTTGTCCAGGACGATTACCGCGCCTTCATCGGTCATGCGCCGGATGAGACGGCCGAATCCCTGGCGAAAACGCAGCACCGCTTCCGGGATGGAATATTCAAAGAAGGCATTGTCAAACGTCTCGGAGCGGGCGGCAAAGATGGGATCGGAAGGCACGTCAAAGGGCAGCTTGACGATCAGGACAGCCTGTAACGCTTCGCCGGGCACGTCTACCCCTTCCCAAAAGGAGCGAGTTCCCAGAAGAACGGCGCGGGCGTCCGGCTGCTTGAACTGTTCCAGCAACTGTTGGCGGGAGGCGCCCTGGGTCTGGGCCAGGGTGAGGATGTTCTGATCGGCCAGCCGGTCGGTGATGGCCCGGTTGGTTTGGGACAACTGGCCGTAGGAGGTGAACAAGACCATCGTGCGACCCCCCAATGCCGTGGCGGCCTGGACGATGGCTTCTTCGACGTAACGTTGGTAGCCAGGCTGGTTGGGTTCCGGAATGTCGCTGACGAGGTAGAGCAGGGTGCTGTTTTTGTAGTCGAAGGGGGACCCGACGGCCAGTTCGCTGGCTTCGAAGGCGTGCAGGCGGTCGCGCAGATAGTTAAAGTCCGGTTCGTCGTAGGAACCGGCTCCGGCAGTGCGCAGGGTGGCGCTGGTGAGGATAACGGTTTCTTTGGTCTTGAAGATGTTTTCTTCGACGAGAGGGCCGATGTGCAGGGGGGCGGCATGGAGGGAAAGACGATCTTTGTAGATTTCCACCCAGTAAATCATGCCTTCGCTGGGTTGGAGGAGGATGCCGTCCAGATTTTCCCGCGTATCAGCCAGAGAACGGCCGTTGTTAGCCAGCGTCACCATCAAATCTTCGCCATCTTCCACATCAAACTGATCAGCCGCTTCGCTTAATCCTTTAGCCAGCTTGTAAAAGCCATCGGCAATAATTTTGAGATGTTGGCTGAGGTTGTCCCAGCTTATTTCTACTTCATCGTAGCCGGGTTGGACGCGCACGGCCGTTGTCAGGCGAATTTGTTGGGCAAACTGGCTGCGCCGGTTGACCGCATCAGACAGGAAAAAGCTGAGGGTCGTAAAAAATTCATCCAGTCCCATCTGCGCGTCTTGTCCGGCACGGCGCATCTTGCGCACGATCTCCACGAATTTGTCGCTGAAAACAGGGGGCATGGCCGCTTCCACCCGCGATTGTAAATCGTGCAGCAGGCCGGAACGGGGTTTGTTCACCTCATCCAGAATTGCCTCCAGAAACCGTTTGTCGGCACGGAAACTGAGGCCGTCGGTCACGGCCGATTCCAGGTGATGGGCTTCGTCAATGATCAGGTCTACAAATTCGGGCAGGAGCATGTTGTCCGTAGCGATGTCAGCCAGGAGGAGAGAGTGATTGACGATGATGATATGGGCCAGTTCGGCGCGGCGGCGGGCGATGAAGAGGGGGCATTGCTCGTTGGCGCATTGTTCGCTGGTGCAGGCGCTGTCGGCGTTGAGACGGCTCCAGGCCAGCCGCTCGCCGGGGCCGCGCAGGGGCAGTTCGGCCACGTCGCCGGTTTGGGTGTGCGGCAGCCAGAGCAAAATGCGGGCAAATAACACCATCTCGTCTTCGCTGCTGGGGCCGGTGTGGCGCATTTGTTGAAAGAGGCGGGTGCAGAGGTAGTTGCTGCGCCCTTTGCGCACGGCCGCCCGCAGGGCAAAGGGCAGGGCGCGCTGCAATTCGGGGATGTCTTTGTGGATGAGCTGGTCTTGCAGGTTGATGGTGTTGGTGGAGATGACGACGCGACGGCCGTTTTCGTGGGACCAGAAGGCGGCGGGGATGAGATAGGCCAGACTTTTGCCTGTGCCGGTACCCGCTTCCACCAGGACGTGATCGCCGGTGTTGAAGGCTTGGGTTACGGCCGTAAGCATCTCTTCCTGCTGCGGCCGGTATTCAAATTCGGGGACAAGACGGCTCAGATTACCACCCGGCCGGATCATGCCGGCGACGATTTCTTCGTCAATCTCGTCCGGTGTTTCTTTGGCGACTGGCGCCCGGCCTTCCAGTTTAGGCGGCTGGTAAAGGCGGGGCACACGGCGCAGTTCCGGTTCGGCGAAGGCGGTTTTGGCCCGTTCCGCCAGAATCTCTTCAAAGAAAATGGTTTCCGGCCAGCCCAGACTGCGGCCGGCGCGCACCAGTTCGTCTAGCTGGCTGATGGGCAGTTGGGCAGCCCGTTCCCGCAAGGCCAGGAACAATTCCACGGTCTGTTCGGCGTCGTCCATGGCGCGATGGGTTTGACCGCCGGCCGGATCGGGCAGGTTTAACACCCGCACCAGATTCTCCAGACTGTAACGGCCGGCTTCGGGAACCAAAATAGAAGCCAGCGTGACCGTATCCAGACGATGATTGCCCACCCCCAGCCGTTCTTCCCGCAAAAAGCCCAGGTCAAAACCCACGTTATGCCCCACCAGGATGTGATCCCCCAGAATGGCGCGCAGGCGGGACCGCACTTTGAACATGGTGGGTGCATCCACCACCATCTCGTCGGTAATGCCGGTCATTTGGGTGATGTAGGGCGGGATTTCCCGGTGCGGATTGACCAGGGTGGTGAACTCGTCCAGAATGTCGTTGCCTTGCAGGGCAACGGCCGCCACTTCGATGATGGCGTCGCTGCGCGGCTCCAGGCCGGTCGTTTCAATGTCAATAATAACGTAGGTGTTGGGCATGATAATTTCCTGCGTAATTTATGAAAAGATAACGGCAATTATAGCACAAATTTTCTACCATAATGGAACGTTTTGGTAGGGAAGTGAATGATAGATTAGGTCATGCGCCGGTACAAATAATCAGCATATCTTGCCACAGCGTATCAATAATGATACACTTTATCGTATCTTCTCAATAAACAGGGGAGGTGAAATTATCCAGACTCCCCTGTCGGTAA
>JAJRTP010000123.1 GCA_024278255.1 Chloroflexota bacterium
CGTTAATACCTATATGGCCGGCCGGGCGCTCCCTATCTTCTACGCTTTGTTTATCCTCTACCTGGCCTTGTTCCATCGGGAAAAATTCAGACAAAAGTGGCGCGGCATCCTCTTTTTTGCGATAGCTTTTGGCATTGTCTCCGCGCCGCTGTTTGTTTACCTGCAAACCAATCCGGGCGCTGAATTTCGGGTGGCAGAAGTGGCCGCGCCGCTGGAAGCGTTGCAAGATGGCGATGTGCAGCCCATATTGGAAAATGTGGTGAAAATTGCTGGGGCGTTTGGCTTTGCCGGAGACCCATTATGGCGGCAAAATGTAGCCGGGCAGCCGGTCCTTGGCCCGCTGCTGGCAATTTTGTTTTACGCGGGGGTGTTTTACGCGCTGTGGCGTTGGCGGCAGGCGCGGTTTGCCTTTTTGTTGCTGTGGTTGGGCACGGCCGTCATCCCCTCCCTCGTCACTATTGATGCCCCCAGCAGCATCCGCATGATCAATGCCCTCGTAGTTATCACCATCTTCCCGGCACTATTTATACACATTTCCCCCAAGTTATCCACAGTTTTCCCCAAGTTATCCACAAAAAAGGCAAAATTGGTCTTGACAATTCTTTTTTCTATGTTCTTTCTTTTTTATTTGGGGCGCACCGCGCGGGAGATATTTGTGACGTGGCCCAACGGGGGAGATGTGCCTTTTGTGTGGCAGACGGCTTTTCGGGATACGGCCGTATTTCTGGACGAAAATGAGAGGGTTACGGCCGTCTCCCTGGCCGGCTGGTCGCCCGACACGATGGACGTCCCCAGCATGGCCCTCCTCCTGCGCCGGGACAACGTCGCCCTGAGTCATTTCAACCCCCAGGAAGGCAGCCTGATCCTGCCCGCCGGACCATCCATCACCCTTTTCCGCCCCATAGCCCTGCCCCTCGATCCCTACTGGGAAGAAAAACTGCGCCAATGGGGGGCAGTAACCACAACCACCGGTTTGGCTACGCAATACGCAATACGCAACACGCCCCCCATCCAGCCCCAATTCCCCCAATCCACCCTCTTCGGCAGCGAAATCCGCTTTCTAGGCTACGATTTGGTTGAAGATTCACTCGTCACCTACTGGCAGATTGAGCGCGTCCCGGCAAACGGCCGTCGCCTGTTCGTCCACTTTCTCGATGCTGAAGGCAACGTGCTGGCTGAAGAATACAAATTCGACACGGAAGACCCGCAAGGCTTATGGTTTCCCCACTGGCGAGCAGGTGATACCATTTTGCAGCGCCATCCCCTGCCGGCGGGCGCCCAAACCATCCGCCTCGGCTGGTTTGACCCCTATACTTGCAATCCCGGCCCCTGCCAAAATTTGACCACGGAAACCGGTGAGCAGTATTCAGTTTTCAGTATTCAGTAACTGCCCACTGAAAACTGAACACTGCTCACTGACAAGTCACGCCCGCCTTTTCCAACGCCCGTTCCGCCTGCGCCCCGCCAATGGCACATAACGCCTTTTCGGCTGCGGCCCGCACATCGGAGATGGGATCATTGCGCATCAGATGCACAATTTGGTTGACGGCCGAAGTGGCTTTTAGTTCACCCAGGGCAGTCAGTGCCCCAGCCCGCACAAACCGATCCGCATAATCAAGCTGCTCCATCAGCGGGGCAATGGCTGCCGGATTGCCAATGTGGCCCAGAGCGACGGCCGCTGCTGCCCGCACATCCGGATCATCATCCCGCTCCAAGGCCCGGATTAATGCTTTGACGGCCGTCTCACTGCCCAACTGCCCCAAAGAGCGCGCCGCCGCAAAACGTACGTCCGCATCCTGATCGGCAGACAACGTTTCAATTAACGCCTCCGTAGCCGTCGGATCGCCCAAAAGGCCCAACTGCGTAGCCGCTTTTTCCCGCACCGCATCATTCCGGTTCGACAAATCCTGCAAGTAAACGCGCACCGGGTAAATCTGATCCAGCGCTTCGGTTAACGCCGTCATAAACTGCCGGTATTGCCGCAGCTGCTCCAGCCCGGAAACCTGCCCGCCGGCCTGGTAGACGCCGATGCAGTTGATGAGGGTGACGGCCGTATCCCCCAACGTCTCCGGCACTTCGCATCCATCCAACTGCACCGCCACCATAGACAAATTATGCTCTTGCGCATAGGCAATTTCCCCCTGCACCGACTCCGAGTTCACCGCGTGCTGTGACAGGGCCACAATCATCGTATAGGCTCCGGCCAGCGCCGCCGCAATTGCCTCCTGCCAATCCGCATCCCGGCCAATATCCGTCGCATCCCGCCAGACGACATAGCCGCGTTCCTGTAAATCCGCCTGAATCAAATCAATCAGTTCGGCATCCTGGTTGGAATAGCTGAGGTAAATGTGAGACATGGGAAGTTCCTTTTCGGTAATCGGTAATCAGTTCGCCGATTATTGATTACCGATTACTCATCAAGTAAATAAACCGGCTCGCCATAATAGCGAATGCCGCCTTTGGCCTGCCGTTCCACCAGCGTCTCGTGCAGCCAGCGGTTCTTTTCCCGCAGGGACATTTCCCGCGATTTGAGGACGGACAGGTCGGCATTGAGGCGCAAAATACGGCCGGGGATGAGAAAACGGGTAATGCCGGCCGGGAAAAGACGGCCGCTTTCCAACGTCGTCTGAATCACTTGCTCGACCGTGTATGCCGGGAAGATGACCACGGCCGTCATTGCCTCATATTCATTTTTCAGACTAATCACATTATCATTTAACGTCCGGTCCACGTGCGCCGCTTCAATGTACGTTTCCGTCAGTTGGTTTAGCGCGTCCAGCCGGTTGGCCCCTTCTGCCGGAAAGACCAGCCAGGCCCGGTCGCTGGCCGTGTGCAGGTAACACAGGCCGCCGTACTCAAACATCGCCTTGTCCGCTTCTTCCGGGTCAACTTCCTCCAGACGCACCAATGGCAGCGCCGCCAGCAGTTCCATCAACCTGTCCTCCCGGATTTGCTGGATGACGTGATACCAGGTCTTCAACCCCAGGCCGCTTTCCGGGCTGATCACCTGCACCAGGGCGTGGGGGAAGTGTAACTGCTTCATGGCCGACGTGCGCGTGGCCCCGTCCAGCACCATATAAGAGCCGTCGCCCGCTTCCGTCACCACGGGGGGATTGCCTAGCATCCCGTCCTCAGCCAGCCGCTGGGCCAGTCGGTTTACTCGTTTGAGGTCAATGTTTTCGTGGGGGAAGACGCGATCCATAGGCACAATGCGCAGGGGCAGTACCGTTTCCACATCCACCTGCTCGAAAAATTCAATGAACAACTCGGCGATGGTCACGGCCGTTGCCTGCCGGGCATCTTCCGTACTGGCGGCAATGTGCGGCGTAGCAATTACCCGCTCATGCCGGATGAGCGTCTGGTTCAACGCCGGTTCTTTGGTGAACACATCCAATGCCGCCCCGGCAATCTGCCCCGCGTCCAGCGCCGCCAGCAGCGCGTTCTCATCCACCACCTCCCCCCGCGCCGTGTTGATCAGATAGGCGGACGGCTTCATCAGGGCCAACTCC
>JAJRTP010000124.1 GCA_024278255.1 Chloroflexota bacterium
GCATACCGGCATCGGTTGCTTCAGCGCTGGCTGCCGGGGTTTTGCTGACTTCTTCCACCAGCGTGTATTTCAGATTGGAAGCGTCGGCGGGCGGGTTTTCTACTTCGGTTACTTTTACTTTTAGTTCGTATGCAAAGCCTTCTTCGTAATTGAAGCCTTCGATTTGGTCGTAGAAAAGGGTGTAGTCGTCGTCGGGGTTTTCTTTGACCTGCATACATTTTTGGGGAGCTACGCCGGTACAATCTACTAATTTCGGCCCTACATACATAGTAACTATTTCCCCGGATGCGGCCGTGGGGGCGACGGTTTCAGCTTCGGTTTCGCTGGTTTCGGCTTCCGGAGCTGTGCCTTCCTTGGTGGGTTCCGGTTCGGTGCTGCCGCCGGTGCTGCAGGCGGCCAGCACGGCCGTCAACAATAACAATAAAATGGGTAAAAGTATACGTTTTTTCATGGTTCTTCTCCTCTGTTTACTAATCCGATAAATGAACGGCCGTCATCATAAATCAAGCCGTCAAAAAGGGAACGCTCTCCTGGTGACAAACGTCCCCTCACTCATATCCTCCTTATCTTAATCCGCGAAAATCCATCTTATCCGCGGCCATCCGTGGTTCAATCCATCTTTTTGTATCCTAACCGCCGCAGCGCTTTCTCGTTGCGCCGCCATTTGGGCAAAACTTTGACCCACAGTTCCAGGTACACTTTGCCGTCTACCAGTTGTTCCAGTTCTTTGCGGGCAGCCGCCCCAATTTTTTTAAGCTGCTCCCCTTTGTGGCCGATGATGATGCGTTTGTGGGTATCCCGTTCCACGAAGATATTGGCGCTGATGTAGGTGGTGCCGTTGGGCCGTTCCTTGAAATCCAGAATTTGCACGGCCGTACCATAAGGCACTTCTTCCCGCAGTTGCAGCATGATTTGTTCCCGGATAAATTCGGCAGCCATGTCCCGCACGTAAACGTCCGTTACCTGATCCGATGGGTAAAAGGGTGGGCCTTCCGGCAGACGTTCCACAAGCATTTGCAGCAGTTCGTCACGGCCGTGGCCCCGTGTGGCGGAAAACAGAATCCAGGGTGCATTCGGCAGGAGGGCGCGGTACGCTTCCGTTTGGGGCATGACCTGAGCCGGTTTGAGCAAATCTGCCTTATTCATGCCCAGGATGATCGGCGTATTTTGCACCGCTTGAAGCTGCCCGGCAATGATCTTGTCGCCTGTCCCCACCGGCTGGCTGACGTCCACCAGGTACAAAATCACGTCGGCGTTTTCCAGCGCCTCGTTAGCCACTTCTACCATGTACTCATCCAGCTTGTGGCGCGGTTTGATCAGACCGGGTGTGTCTACAAAGACAATCTGGTAGCTGTCTGTCGTCAGGATGCCTAGCTGGCGGCTGCGGGTGGTTTGGGGGCGGGGGGTAACGATGGCGATTTTGTCCTGAAGGAAGGCGTTCATCAGGGTGCTTTTCCCTACATTAGGCCGGCCTACCACCGCTACAAACCCGGAGCGGAACCCCTCCGGAATTTCAAACTCATCAATTTCTGTCGTTACATCGTCCATTAGCATTCCTTACAAATTGGAGGTTATTGAAAATAAAAATCCTCGCGCAAAGACGCGGAGGCGCGCAGGAAAAAACTGAACACTGATTACCGAAAACCGATTACCGTTCACTGGTCACCGGATACTCTGAGTCCAGAATGCGTTTCAGTTCCCGTTGGGTCAGGCCGACTCGTTCATCGCGCAGGAGGGGCAGGCGGATGCGGGCGCGGCGCAGTTGGTTCATGTCCAGCACGGCCGTCACCAACGCTTCCTCATAATACGGCCCCTGCGCCAGCAGATTTCCTTCCGGCCCAAAAACAGTCGAGCCGCCCCAAAAAGTGACGCCATCCTCAAAGCCGGTGCGGTTGGCATGGATGACAAAATTGGTAAACATGCTGGCATATGCCTGATTGATATGCTCCACCCATTTAGCGCTGCCGATTTTTTGCTCCGTGGCCAGCCCGCGCCCCGGCGAAGCCGAGATGAGGATGAGTAAATCCGCCCCATCCAGCCAGAGAGTGTAAGGGGTGCTGACGTGCCAAAAATCTTCGCAAATGAGGATGCCGGCACGGCCGTATGCCGTATCAAAAGCGCGAATCGCATCCCCCCAGGCAAAATAGCGCCCCTCGTCAAACATGCCATACGTGGGCAGATACACTTTGCGGTGCAAATGTACCAATTCCCCCTGCGACAAGTAGGCGGCGGCGATGAAGAACTTTTGCCGCCGGTCTGTCTCCACAAAGCTGACCACCATATCCAGTTGGCGGCTGGCATCCAGCAGTTGGGTAAAGATGGGGTTTTCCGGCACAGCTTCAATCGCCACGTCAAACGCCAGATCGCGCAGCCGGTAGCCGGTGAGGGACAGTTCGGGGAAGATGAGCAGTTGCACGCCGTCCGCCGCCGCCTGCTCCACCGCTTCCAGATGAATTGCTAAATTTTGGGCGACGTCGCCCAAAATGGGGGTGATTTGAGCCAGTCCTATTTTTAGTTTCATGGTTGATGGTGGCAGGTTGCAAGTTGCAGGTAACTCTGCTTCATTGCCACTCTGCCATTTTACTGCTTTACTCCAACTTTTGAAGAGTACAACGAATTGAGGAAATAACGAATATGCGCGTATTTATCCGTCTGGCGCAATTCGTTTGTTCCCAAATTTGTTGTACTCATTTGTAAAGGTGAAAAACATAATTCTGATCCGCGCCCTTTTTCAAAACCTTATCATTTCGGCTGCATTGTTGGTTTGCTGCTTTTATACAGGATGAAGGCTATGATGCCCAATCCAAAATCAATCAGCCGCTCCCAGCCGGTCATATCTCCCCGCAGCGTGTCTGCCAGAAAGTGGATAACGCAAAGGAGGAGGATGGTAAGCCAGAACACGGCCGTATCCGGCCAGCGGCGGCTTAACCAGAGAATGAGGGGCAGGATAAGCAGTGTCAGTGTCAGGCCGATGAGTTGTGTCTGGTAGCGCAGGGCAAAAACGCCGTAACTGTCCGGCAGATCGGCGGCCAGGGGACTAAGAGTGGTTTCCGCGCCGTAAGCGCACCCTTCCAGGTAGCAGGCCAGCCAGCCAAAGGCCATTACGAGGATGATCGCCGGGGCCAATCGGACGGCGTCGCGGGCAAACGGCCGTTTCCGCCACGCACACCAGCCCCACAACACCGCCAGCCCGGCCAGCATTGCTCCGTGATAACTCAGCCCCCCTTGCCAGAACTGCCAGATTTCCGACGGCCGTTCGGCGTAATACGCCCAATTTCCTGCCACAAAGCCGGCCCGCGCCCCCAACCAGGCAACGAGCATGACGAATACGGCCGTATCCAGCCAGCCCTCATCTGCCTCCTCCCGCCGCCAGCGCACCGCCAGGCCCAAGCCCAGGAAAATGCCTGCCGCCAGGGCTACGGTGAAGCTGTAAAGGAAAAATGAGCCGTATCTGTCTAGAATAGGAAACATAATTGATGTGCTGGCGGGGATTTTACCATGAAATACGGCCGTTTATGGGTGGAGGTGAATGTGGGGATGGTGATTGTTATGACACAGAACTACTGGATTTGGGGACGGCCGTTTGGCCTAACGTTTACCTGGCAAAAAACTTGGAGTTTTCCGACGGGCTAATTTCAAGCGACTCGCTTACTCGTTGTCTGACGGATTCTCTTCACTTTTCCGAGTAAGCACCATTCCTATGGCCGTGCCAATAGCTACACCTACGCCAACACCCAGAGCAATGTTCCCCATGGCGGCGCCAATTCCAGCCCCCAGAGCAACGCCAATACCGGCGCCGATGGCAATACCTGCCGCCGAACTGTTATCTTCTTGATTTTCTGGCTTCATTATGATCTCCTTTTTGAATAGCATGATTTGTTTATATTACTATACGCGAAAAGATCGTTTTCGTTACACTCTGCGCAGATGATACTCTGTTGCATCCTACAAAATATAGAGGATATGACGAAAAGACGCCTGGAACTTTTATTGACACTATCGTATACGGCCGTATTGACCAAACCTGCCATCTACGGCATCATACCTCTCATGGACTACGTAAAATGGATTCGGCTGCGGGTGGGGCGGCGCAAGATATTTTTGGCGTTTGGCACGGTGATTTTGCGGGATGAAGACGGCCGTATCCTCCTGCAACAGCGCACCGATTTTGACTTTTGGGGACTGCCCGGCGGGGTACTGGAACTGGATGAGGATATTGAAAGCTGCGCCCGGCGGGAATTGGCCGAGGAGACCGGCTTGCAGGCGGGCGATCTGGCGCTGACGGGGGTGTATACCCATCCCCAGTTTGATGTGACCTATCCCAACGGGGATGAGGTGCAGATGTTTACCTTTTGCTTTAGCGGCCGTTGGCAGGGCGGGCAGATGGCAGTGGACGGCATGGAATCATCCCACCAGGAATTTTTTGCGCCGGAAACGTTGGTCGATTTGGAGATGCCGTCCTGGTACCGGGCGATGCTGGCGGACGAGATGCGCGGCGGGGAACCGGCTTTTACGCCGCCGTTTGTCAATGGGCAGGTGCGGGATCAGATTCAGGGGGTACGGCCGTACATCGGCACAGCGCCTTACATTGGCCTGGGGGCGACGGCGGCTGTGGTGCGGGAGGACGGCCGTCTCCTGATGATCCGGCGGCGGGATAACGGGGCGTGGTTCTTCCCGGCGGGATATTCTGATTTGGGAGAGAACGTGGCCCATACGGCCGTGCGTGAAGCGCTGGAAGAAACAGGGTATCATATCCAGCCGGAGCGGATTTTGGGCGTGTACAGCGGCCCGATGTTCCGCCACACCTTTCCCAACGGGGATCAGGTGAAAAATGTGGGCGTCCTGTTCCGGGCGCGGCTGCTGGGCGGCCGGCCATCTCCCCAGGAAGCGGAGGTGAGCGAACTGGCCTGGATGACGCCGCAGGAAGTGGTGGCAATTGCGCCGCCGGCTTATCGAGATTATTTTGTTACGGCCGTGCGTCATTTGGACGCCGGATATTTTGTTATGTGATGCGTGAAAACGTGATGCGTGAGAATGTGTCACGCTTTCACGGATCACACATCACGTCCTACTATGTCACGGTTATTTATTTTTCATCCTCGTTTTATAACGCTGCTGCTCATCATCCTGTTTTTGCTGGGGTTTGGCACGGTCGGTTACATGCTCATCGAGGAGTGGGAACCGCTGGATGCGTTGTACATGACGGTTATTGGCCTGTCCACGGTGGGGTTTGGCGAGGTTTATCCCTTGTCACCGGCGGGACAAATTTTTACCATGGTGTTGATCGCTTTGGGTCTGGGTTTTATTGTGTATGGCCTGGACTATCTGGTGTCGGCCCGAATGGATAGGTTATTCAGGAAAAGGCGGGATATGAACAAAATTGCCCAACTGCGGAATCATGTAATTGTGTGCGGTTACGGCCGTGTCGGCCAGAGTGTGGTGGAATCGGTGCAGGCCGGAGAACGTAAGGTTGTTGTTATTGAAAACGATGCTGCGAATGTGGCCCGCCTGGAAAAGACATCTGTTTTATTTGTTGAAGGAGACGCCACACGGGATGAGGTGTTGTTACAAGCCGGTCTGCAACGGGCGCGTGGTCTTATTGCCTGCGCCGGAACCGATTCGGTGAATCTGTTTATCGTCCTGTCGGCGCGTGCCCTGAACCCGGATTTGTATATTGTGGCCCGCAGTATTGACGCCAATAATGAACCTAAAATGCAGTTGGCCGGCGCGGACAGGGTGGTGTCGTTGTATGATATTGGCGGGCGGCGTATGGCGAATATTATGTTACGGCCGTATGCCACCGAATTTTTTGACGTGGTCACCCTGGACAATGGCGTCAAGCTGTGGGTTGAAGAAATCGCCATCCGGGAAGGAGCGCCTCTGGTGGGGCAGACAGTGGGGGAGGCAGACATCCGGCGCAAAACCGGCGTGATGCTGGTGGGGCTGATGCGCGGCGGGAAAAACGAGGTCTTGCTGGCTGATGCGAACACGCGCTTGCAAGCCGGCGATCAACTTATCGTCCTGGGTACGCGGGATCAGTTGGATCAGTTGGCTGGTTTGGCGGGACAGCAGACGTGATCGCAGATCACATCGATTGCCCAGATTATTTTCAATCTGCGTAATCTGTGGTTTGTTTCAAAAGGAGTGGAAGATGGCCCAATGGCAGACACAGACAGAAGCCATTCACAGCGGGGATGAGGCGAATCCGTCTACGGCCGTTGTCAGTCCCGTTTATCAGAGCGCCACTTACCGTTTTGCCAGCCCGGCAGCGATTGCCGAGGCGATGCAGACGGAAGGCCATCCCCAATTTTACGGCCGTTATGCCAATCCCAACAGTAAACAGGTAGAAGCTACCGTCGCCCGGCTGGAGCAGGGGGAGGCGGCACTGGCTGTAGCTTCCGGCATGGCCGCCGTGACCCTGGTTTTGCTCACCTTCCTCAAGAACGGGGATCATCTGGTGGCCCAAAAGACGTTATATCCCACTACGTACAAATTGATGGCCCACAAGCTGGCCGAACTGGGCATTGCAGTCACCTTTGTGGAACAGACGGACACGGCCGCTTTTGCCCAGGCCATCCGCCCCAACACCCGTCTCATCTACGTCGAATCGCCCGCCAATCCCACCCTGACGTTGACCGATCTGGCCGGAGTAGCGGCCATTGCTCGCGAACGGAGTATCTTGACAGTGGCGGATAACACCTTTGCTACGCCGTATAACCAACGGCCGTTAACCCTGGGATTCGATCTCGTCCTGCACAGCGCCACCAAATACCTGGCCGGCCATTCTGACGTGGTGGCGGGTGTTGTGGTGGGCAGTCAGGCACATACCGGCCAATTGTGGCAGACGCATGTGCTGTTTGGCGGTGTCCTGCATCCCCAGGAGGCGTGGCTGCTGGAGCGGGGGTTGAAGACGTTTCCTTTGCGGATGGCGGCGCATAATGCTAACGGGTTGGCGGTGGCAGAATTTTTGGCAGGGCATACGGCCGTGCGCGAAGTGTATTATCCCGGCCTGCCCAGCCATCCCCAGCACGACTTGGCCCGGCAGCAAATGTCCGGCGGCTTTGGCGGGATGGTTTGTTTTGACTTGAAAGGCGGCCGGGAAGCGGGTTATCAGCTTTTGCAGCGGCTTAAACTGGTTACGCTGGCGGTCAGCCTGGGCGGGGTGCATTCCCTCATCACCCATCCGGCCAGCACTATTTCGGCCGTGCAAAGCGACGCTGAGATTGCTGCCAGCGGGGTGCAGCCTGGTCTGGTGCGTCTCTCCGTTGGTCTGGAAGATGTAGCAGACATTATTGCTGACTTGGCACAGGCGTTGGGCGATTTTCAAAATCACCCTACAAAAAGATAGTTGCCAATTACGGCCGTAAACAGTACCATTGACATGAGATTGAACGATCTTAAATTTCTGAAAAATGGTGATTTATGTCAACTATAGAACCGGAACTGATTGAAATTATAGAAGGCCCAACGCCTGAATTTGAACCGGTACCGCAATATTGGGTACAGTCCATCCTGGAAGGCCCGGAAGATCAGATGGTAGCCATGTGCCAGTTGCGTACCGGCAATGGCGAATCCATTATGGAACGCTGCCGCCAGGCCTGGAAGGAGGGCCGTCCGGTACGCCTGGATTTCCCGGATGAACTGCGGATGCGGCAGCAGGTGGATGTGGTTTCGTTAAAATTGGGCAATGTAGAAGAAGGGGAAATGCTGAATTTGTGGGTAGCGTTGCCTGTAGGCGATGTGGAAGAAGTGTTTGATGATGACTTTTGGGATGATGAGGATGACGGCTTGGCTTTTTAACGGCCGTAACCTCCCCTGTTTTTAATGACCTGAAACGTAAAACGTGAGTTCCTTGCGTTTTACGTTTTTTTGTTGGAGGGATACGTATGAGTTACGAGACCATTTTGTATGAAACGGCCGTCGGCACAGCTACGATTACCCTGAACCGGCCGGACAAGTTGAATGCGTTTAACGATTTGATGATCCGGGAAACGACGGCCGCTTTCCAGCAAGCCGGGCGGGATGGCGGGGTGCGCTGCGTGGTCTTGACGGGGAACGGCCGTGCCTTCTCCTCCGGCCAGGATTTGGCCGACGTAGAGAGCCGCTCTGGTGAATTTTCCATCGGTGAACATTTGCGGCATGGCTACCACAAGCTGATTATGCAAATGGTACGCCTGGAAAAACCAATCATTGCTGCGGTCAACGGTATTGCTGCCGGGGCTGGCTGCGGCGTAGCCCTGGCCGCCGATATTCGCATCGCCTCGGACAAGGCCAGCTTCATGCTGGCTTTCAGCCGTGTTGGTTTGGTGCCCGACAGTGGTACCAACTGGTTTTTGCCCCGGCTCATCGGCCAGGCGCGGGCGTATGAGATGGCCATAACGGCCGATAAAATCCCGGCACAGCAGGCGTATGAATGGGGGATGGTCAACCGTGTTGTCCCGGCAGAGCAACTGATGGAAACCGTGGCTTCCTGGGCCGGCCCGCTGGCATCCGGCCCCACACTGGCCTACGGGCTGACCAAACGGGCCATGTATAAAGCGTGGGAAACCAACTTGCCGGAAGCGCTGGCCTATGAAGCGTATTTGCAGGAAATTGCCGGTCGCAGCCATGATTTTGCGGAAGGGGTGCAGGCGTTTTTAGAGAAGCGGCCGGCGGAATTTAGAGGAGATTAGGGAATGGACACAATCTCAGTCATTGGTGCAGGCACGATGGGGGCGGGGATTGCTCAGGCCGTGGCCCTGGCCGGATTTCAGGTGATTTTGTATGACGTGGCAGATGATTTGCTGGAAGAGTCGCTGGCCCGGATTCAGGCTTCCGTTGATAAAGGGGTGGCGCGGGGGAAGACGGATACTGCCGTGGCTGAATCTGCTAAATCGGCCTTTACCCTCACCACATCATTGGCAGAAGCGGCCCAGGCTGATCTGATCATTGAAGCGGCCCCGGAAAAGATGGCCCTGAAGCGGGAGATTTTTGCTGAACTGGATGCGGCTGCGCCGCAGCACACCATTTTTGCCAGCAACACTTCCAGTTTGA
>JAJRTP010000125.1 GCA_024278255.1 Chloroflexota bacterium
CGTTGCCGGTTTAGTCAACTTTGCAAAAAGGAGTCGCTATGTTTATTAAGGTTCAAAAATGGGGAAAGGGGTAATCTGTCTTTCCCTCTTATTCTGAAATAACTCTACTGATCACTCTCCCCGCCAGCGTCGCCGCCGTTTCTTTTCGCTTTGTTTTTTCTTGGCGGCCAGTCGTTTTTCCTGAGCGGCGCGGCTGGGGCGGGTTTTCTTGCGTTTTTTGGGCTTTTTCAGGGCTTGGGCCAGAAGAATGCGGAATTTGGTTACGGCCGTGTCCCGATTCCGTCGTTGGCTGCGAAACGTCTGCGCTTCAAGTCGCAGCATCCCTTCCTTATCAATGCGATTCGCCAGCTTTGCCAGAATAAGCTGCCGCTGCGCCTCCGTCAGGCTGGGGGAATGGCGCACGTCAAACAGCAGCGTCGCCTTCGTCGCCGCCTTGTTCACGTGCTGCCCGCCCGGCCCGCTGCTGCCGGAAAAGCGAAACCGCAGTTCCGACAGCGGGATTTGCAATTGTTCGTTGATGACGACTACATTTTCTTCATCCATCTCGTTTTACCCTGACCATCCATTACTGCCTCAATTTGGTATACTATACATTATGAGCAGCATTCTTAACCAATATTCCGGCGTTATACTTCTTCTTATTTTAGTCACGGCCGTAACCGCCTTCATCCTCTCCCGCGCTCCCAAAAAGCGACGGCCGTTCATCCTCTTTATCGCCTTTGCCGTTCTTTTGGTCGTCGGCTTCCTCTTCTTCCAGCCGGAAACAGACAACGTAAGCAGCAGCGAGGTGCAAATCCTGCTGGCCCAGGGCAACGGCCGTCCCGTCCTCCTGGAACTATACTCCGATTACTGAGCGGCCTGCCTGCGGGCCAAACCCATCGTGGATGGGCTGGAAGCGGAATGGGGAGACGAAGCCAGCGTCATGCTGCTCAACGTACAAGACCCGGCCGCCAAACCACTGCTGGATGAGTTGGGTTTCCGCTACACGCCTACCTTCATCCTGTTCGACGGCGCGGGCAACGAAGTGTGGCGCGCTGTTGGCTCCATTGACCCGGATGAAGTTAATCAACAACTCGATGCCATTAGTCAGTAATCAGTGTTCAGTAATCAGTAATCAGTGGAGAGTTTTCAATCGTTAATCGTTACGTCCACATTTTCTTTATGGATGGGGTAGGACTGGGAAGTGATGATCCAGAAGTCAATCCTTTTGTCACGGCCAATTTACCCAATCTGACGAATTTGTTGGGGGAGGGCTGGTATTTGCAGGGGAACGGCCGTATCCACACTCCCCGCGCCTCCCTCATCCCCACTGACGCCACATTAGGCGTTCCCGGACGGCCGCAAAGCGCCACCGGTCAGGCGGCCATCCTTACCGGCCAGAATGTGCCCCAACTGATTGGCGAACATTACGGGCCGAAACCGAATACGGCCGTAGCCGACATCATCCGCCAGGGAACCATCTTCTCAGACGTGACCGCGGCCAAGCAAAACGCTGCTCTCATCACTCCTTACCCTCAAGGTTACTTCGATGCCGTCAACCGGGGCAAGCGCTTGTATTCCGCCGTACCTCTGGCCGCCGTCAGTGCCGGGCTGCCCTTGATGAATGCGGCTGATTTGCGAAACGGCCGTGCTGTCAGCCCCGGCTTCACCGGGCAGGGCTGGCACGATTTTCTGGGCTTCACCGATATTCCTATCCTCAGCTTGCCCGAAGCCGGAGAACGTATCGCCGCTCTTGCTGCCAGCTACCGGTTAAGCTTCTTCGAGCATTGGCCCAGCGACCGGGCCGGCCATCGCGGCCCATTGGCCGACGCAGTGCGCCATCTGGAAATGATTGACACCGCCCTCGGCGGCTTACTAGATGTCTGGGATGATGCGGCCGGTCTCTTGCTCATTACCAGCGATCATGGGAATATAGAAGAGAAAGATCACCGCCGCCACACAACCAATCCTGTTCCCACGATACTGGTAGGGAAGCAGCACGCAGAATTGGGGGCGCAAATTCGTGACCTGACAGATATTGCTCCTGTCGTGCGGCAATTTTTCACCACGAACAGCACGAATTAACACATATCGCTACGGAGGTAATTTATGACTGTAACATCTGAACAATACCGCGACGCTCTCCGGCTGTTCCCCGCCGGCGTCACCATCGTCACCATAAAATCGCCTCAGGACGACAAACCCCATGGTCTGACGGTATCGGCCTTTTCCTCAATATCGCCGGAACCGCCCTTGATTCTGATTGCCTTGGATCACCGCTCTTTAGGTCATCAACTTCTGGAAAAAGATGAGGCCGTCTTTGCCGTCAATATCCTGCCGTATGACAAATCTGAATTATCGAATCGTTTTGCCTGGATTAAGGATGAAGATCGATTTGCTGTGGGCGATTGGGGTACGGCCGTAACCGGTGCACCTTTTCTGCAAGATGCCCTGGCCTGGCTGGATTGCACCATCCACGCCCGCTACGAAGCCGGCACCCACACCATCTACATCGGTCACGTCCAGGCCAGTGGCGTTCCCCGCCCGGACTACTTACCTCTCATTTACTGGAACAGGGGATACCGGCAGTTGGCGGTTTCCGGTGTGCAGTAATCAGTGTGCAGTAATCAGTTTTCAGTGTTCAGTTTTCAGTGAGAAGATTTTACTGAACACTGAACACTCAACACTGAAAACTACTCCTCCTCCAGCCCCACAGCCATCAAATATCCCCGCGCCCGCTCCGTGAGGGGGTATCGGTTAACCAGCTTCCAGAAGCGACGGCCGTGATTGGCTTCCTCCAGA
>JAJRTP010000126.1 GCA_024278255.1 Chloroflexota bacterium
GAGGAAGTAGTTATCCTGCTGTACGTGATCGTGATGTTCGTAATCAACTTATTCCACTTGCCCCACTTGTCGAACAAGAGCGAATCGTCGCCGAAATTGAGAAGCAGTTTACCCGGCTGGATCAGGCGGTGGCTTCGCTGCGGCGGCTGCAAGGTAGTTTGGCCCGCTACAAGGCCAGCGTCCTCAAGGCGGCCTGCGAGGGGCGGCTGGTTCCCCAAGACCCGGACGATGAACCGGCGGAGAAGCTGCTGGCCCGCATTCTGGCGGAACGCCGCGCCCAATGGGAGGCGCGGGAATGGCAAGCCCTGATCGTCAAGGCGCAAAAGAAGGCGGCCCAGGCCCGGCGCAAGGCGCAAGGGTTGCCGTCCCGCATCAAAGATGTGGCGCAAGCGGAATGGGCAGCGATACCGGAAACGGAGTATGCGCGTTTTTTGCCGAAGGGGGATAAGTGGCAAGAGAAGTATAAGGAACCGGGTGGGGTGGATACGGCCGTTTTGCCTGCCTTGCCGGAGGGGTGGGTGTGGGTAAGGGTTGATCAACTCGGTGAGGTGCGTTTGGGTCGTCAAAGATCGCCCAAAAATCATCAAGGCCCGCACATGCACCCATATTTGAGGGCGGCAAACGCAACGTGGAATGGTGTTGATCTTGCAGACGTAATGGAAATGAATTTCAATCCAAAGGAACTTGAGATTTACCGTCTCAAAAAAGATGACATTTTGCTTGCCGAAGCATCTGGCAGTGCGAATGAGGTTGGTAAACCATTTGTCTGGAATGAACAAATACCAAATTGCTGTTTCCAAAATACCCTGATCCGAGTGCGATTGTCAAATATGCCTCCCGACTACTTATATCTTCACTTTTTGAAGGATGCTCAAACTGGCAGGTTAGGGAAAATTGCCAAAGGTGTAGGAATCCATCATCTTGGCGCAAACAGATTGGCAGAAATGCTTGTTGCGATTCCGCCACTCGCCGAACAAAAACGCATCGTCGCCGAAGTGGAGCGGCGGCTGTCCGTCGTCGCCGCCACCGAACAAGCCATCACCGCCAACCTGGCCCGCGCCCAATGCCTGCGCCAGGCCATCCTCCACCGCGCCTTCACCGGCCAACTCGTCCCGCAGCAGTAGGGCGATTTTGCAAATCGCCCCTCGCGGCAGCGGGAATGTTGGGGACGATTTGCAAAATCGTCCTACGAGGGGAAAATATGAACGACGAAGAACGTTTGCAAGCGCTTATAGACGAAGCAACCGTAGATTGTTATGACGAAGAGGAGCAATTCTGGGGAATACTGACGGCTTTGGGCGACCAACTCGACTTTCCCCTGGCCGCGACGCTCATTGGCGAACAAGTGGAACTCATCGGCATAGATGGTAATGCCAGTTCAGCCCATCGCGGTATTGTGGCGCGTGTTCTTTATAAAGATCTGGTTTACAGCGTCAGTTTAGCTGACCTGCAAATCACCGATGCCGATTCCCGCAGCGCGGAATGGCTGGCAGCTTACCGGTATTGGTTGCGGTATTGAGCAGTAGGGCGATTTTGCAAATCGCTCCGCGCCGCGGTAAGAATGTAAGGGACGATTTGCAAAATCGTCCTACGAGGAGAATAACATGAAAGACCCGTATTCTGTCCCCAAAAAGATGCAGGAAACTTACGACGCCATCACGACGCTGACGGATGGTTTTTGTGAGGCCAACCTGAATGATGAGTATGCCGATATGTGCCGCCGGATGACCGCTAAACTGTGCCGGAAACGGCCGTCGCCCCTGGCCAGCGGCCGTCCCAAAAACTGGGCGGCCGGCATCGTCCACGCCGTCGGAACCGTCAATTTCGCCTTCGACAAAAGCCAGACGCCGCACACTACCGTGCCGGAAATCAGCGCTTATTTCGGCGTAGGCAAAAGCAGCCCGGCCAGCAAATCCAAAGTAATCCGCGACTTGCTCAATATTCACCTGATGGACCCGGCCTGGACGCTGCCCAGCCGCATGGACCGCAATCCGATGGCCTGGTACATCATGGTAGACGGCCTGATTCTGGATGCCCGCAGCCTGCCTCGTGAAATTCAGGAAGTTGCTTTTGCCAAAGGGTTAATCCCCTACATCCCGGAGTAGGGCGATTTTGCAAATCGCCCAGCAAAATATCTTTTGGAGTGAAAAATGCCGCGCAAAAAATTGATACCGGACGAGATTCGCGATCAAGTCATTACTATTGTGGAGCAGTTTAACGAAGAAAATGCTTTGCCGCCTGAAGCCGATCCCATGTATCGAGTCTTGCAAATGCTGGGTGTATCTTCTTCCCAAGCTGAGAACCAGCGCCGCATTGGTGAATTCGTCCCTCGATTTAGAGGCGCCTATTTGTATCTGGATCGGATTGGTTATAATAAACGGCCGTCACAGATTTGCCGCCTTAAATGGACAGGCTCAATGGATAAATGGGAATTTGCCATCTACAAACACAGTAAAAACCATTACGATCCCGATGAATGGATGTTTCCCGGTTCTGGCGAAGTGGACGGGACAGTAACCGGGGCAATGCGAGCCGGTAATCAAGCGTATCCGGTTTAGAACGCGCCCATGAGGGTGATTTACAAAATCGTCCTACAGGAGAGAAATGAGCGGGAAAATTGATAAAAGTATCCCCCGAAAAATGTTTGACCATGAGACGGCCGAGCCGCCGGACGTCTGCCCCCAATGCGGCGCGCATCTGGTACAGGATTTTGGGCCGTATATGATCGCTACGCGCCGGGGCAGCCGGCTGACGGGTGATGTTGCTGCCAGCGGGCCGATTGGTTATTTGTGCCCGGAATGCCCAACGGCCGTTATCCATATACCGGAACTGTCTGACGCGCTTTACAGTGCTGCCATGAAACCGGGCTGGGACGCAGGGCCGGAATTTGCCGTCATGGGCATCCTCGATCTGGATGCAGTTCCGCCAGATAAAAGCAACGCGCCACTTGAGGATGTAATTCCCTATGCGTTTGTGCCGTTTGAGTCGGCTGAAACCGAGGAACGCGAACCGGTGGATACCGCTGTCGAGCGCACCTTGTATTTTGCCGCAGACGATGCGCCGCCGGAGAATTGCCCGGAATGTGGACGGCCGTTGCTTCTGGATTACGGCCCGTATCTGGTGCGGCAGGTTCACCAATGGCAGGATGACGCAGAGTTTATCATAGAAGGGCCGATTGGTTATTTGTGTCCGGGGTGCGCTACGGCCGTTGTCTACGTACCGGCATTGGTAGAAATAATGGAAGACCCTTCTGCGGATTTTGCCGGCGACCTGACGTTGGCTGTTCTGGGGCGGTTTAATCTGGAAGACGTTCCCCCGGAGCAGATGCCGAACTCGTTGGACGAACTGCCCCCGGAATGGCTGGTTTGGTATCCGCACGCCAAACGCCCCTACCGGCGGCGCAAAAAACGGCCGCGCAAACCCAAACCGAAAAGAAGAAAAAGAAGAAAGTAGGGCGATTTGCCAAAGGGTGCATTTTATTTCAGTTGACACGATGTGAGCAGTGCCAGGCACGGGGTTAACGGTCTTGGGCATTTAGAAGCCTTATACCCCGTGCCTGGCACTACGCAGCCCATTTTGGCCCGAATGAAAACCATACCCAAAAACAACTTGTCGGCGTATAAAGATTTGACAATTTGGTTTGGTTCTCTAGAATCAGTTTATACAAACTAACAGACAGTCAGTTTGCCTGGAGAGGAATCATGACCATTAAATTTCCCCACAAGGACGAAATACCGCTTTCAACTCCGCCACTAATAGAAGTGGTATGTCAGGTTCGATTCCCGCCGATCCTGCAAATCGCAAAAGAGGTTCCTGACGAATTTCAAGAAGGAGTACGACATCGCTTTCCTCAATTTGAATTGGAACAAGGAGTGGAGGTAGCTTTGCCGACGCTTGCGGGAGGTGGAGAATTACTGACAAGAACAACGCCAAAAATATATCGCTTCAAGAGTGAAGACGATAAGAGCAGCATTTCGTTAGCCGTCGATTTTTATGCGTTATCTTGTAACCAGTACCGTCATTGGTCAGATTTTACAGCCGATTTGCAACTGGTGCATGAAACGATGATGCAAGTTTATAAACCTAGCTATGCCACAAGGATTGGTTTACGGTACATAAATCGTCTTACACTTGATAATACGGGCTGCGAGTCAAAACCAGAGCTTTTTGACTTACTTAAACCAGAACTAACAGCTATTTTAAGGAACGAAGTAGGGGAAAATGCCGCAGGGATGGCTTGCTTATTATCATTTCGAGAAGAATTAGCTCAGTTAAATATACGATTGGTTTATAATGAGTCTGATGAGATTGCATTTATGCTTGATTATGACTATTTTGAAAAAGGCAAATTACCATTGGAAGGGCTGATTGAAAGGTATAATCGATATCATGAACTCATTTATGATAGTTTTCGCTGGTGCCTAAAAGATACCAGCCTGCAACGATTTAACCCCGTAATTGAGGAGGCGTGATGGCTACTCATGATGTCGATTCGGCAGCAGTTCTTACACATCAAGATATGTGTCGTTTATTTGATCTTGATGACGATGATCTGCCAACAAGCAATGGTTATATGATAGATATTTGGAACAGCAGCTGCACTGTTGCAGATTCAACTACTTTTCAACACAAATCAATTAAAAGACTTGAGAGTGATTGGCAAAATGAGATAACACAACCGGTTCAACCTCATACCCATGTATCATTTAAAGACCGAACATCATCTGATATTGACAACTATGCCATGACATTGTTGGAAACGGCCGCACTCGCACAAGACAAGATGGAATTCCAAGCTCTGGTAAAAGTAATTCCCTGGTCAACCTTTACCCCATCGGATTTAGTGAAAGCCATTCGAATGGCGTTGGCCCTTGAAGCCCCACTCATAGCCCGTAAATTAGCCGAACAAGGACAAAAATATTTTCCAACTCATTCAGAGATAAACAAAATAGCACGTATTTTAGCCGCTCCGACTGCGAAATCTGTCAGACCAACAACCAGATTAGATGTGAAGGCTAACAAACTTTGGATAACCACTAATCGGGAAGCTTACAAAGGAAAATGGGTTGCTTTACATGATGGTAAGCTGATCATTTCCAGTCAAACTTTCTCCGGTATAGCAGCGAAGGTAGGGGATATTAAAGGAAAAGGTATTCTCGTAACACAGGTGACTTGATGCTTTTGACAACAGCAGATGGCGATATCTTTGCTACCGGTAGAGCGCCATATAGCTATCGCCCGGCCATTAAGGACATCAGCAATCGCATCATATTACAAGTAGAGATAGGGGGCGTACTTGTTGAAGCGATTATAGATACAGGTTCTCCTTACGTTGTTTGTCCACCCTACTTTTCAGAGATAATTGGACTTGATTCTGCTTCGGCCCTGGAATCTATCCCCTTTAAAGTTCGCGGGATTGATATGCGTGGGAATCTATATCGCGTAAACGTACTATTTCCTGCGGAAGAAGGTGATGACCTCAATGTTGACGCAACCGTCTTTGTACCTGATCAGGAATGGCGTGAAGCTTGGGGAGAGCAGCCTGCATTTATTGGTCTTACAGGATGTCTGGAGCGGATGCGTTTTGCCGTTGATCCTGAAAATGACCACTTCTACTTTGGCCCCTCTTGATCCAATCAAATAAGAGGACAAAAATTGACTAATCAATCATCCGCCATCGTCCAACGCCTGTGGAACTACTGCACCGTCCTGCGGGACGACGGCCTGTCCTACGGCGATTACGTCGAGCAGCTTACCTACCTCCTCTTCCTCAAAATGGACGACGAGCGGCGCAAAATCGGCCAGCCATCCACCATCCCCGACGAATACAGTTGGGCCAGCCTGGTCAATTTGGACGGCCCCGACCTGGAAAGCCATTACCGGGAAATTTTGCAGCAGTTGGGCGCCGGGAGCGGCCTCATCCCCACCATCTTCCGCAAGGCGCAAAATAGGGTGCAGGACCCGGCCAAGTTGAAACGGCTCGTCACCCTGATTGACGGAGAAAACTGGCACAGTCTGAACGTGGACGTGAAGGCGGACATCTACGAAGGGCTGCTGGAAAAGAATGCCCAGGACGTGAAGTCCGGCGCGGGGCAATACTTCACGCCGCGCCCGCTCATTCAGGCGATGGTAGACGCCATGCAGCCGCAGCCGGGCGATACCATTTGCGACCCGGCGTGCGGCACGGGCGGCTTCCTGCTGGCGGCGTATGAGTACGTGGCCCGGCACAACCAGCTTGACCGGGACCAGTGGCAGCATTTGCGTAACGAGGCGCTGCACGGCTGGGAGATTGTGGATAACACGGCGCGGCTCTGTGTGATGAATTTGTATCTGCATGGCATTGGGCACGAAAACGGCCGTTCCCCCATCCACGTAGACGATGCCTTAGCCAACAAGCCGGCCACTACCTACGACGTGGTGCTGACCAATCCCCCGTTTGGCAAAAAGTCCAGCGTCACCTACATCACCGAAGAAGGGGAGGTGAAGCGGGAAGCGCAAACCATTGTCCGGGACGACTTCTGGACTTCGACCAGCAAC
>JAJRTP010000127.1 GCA_024278255.1 Chloroflexota bacterium
CGCAGAAAAGTGATAGTAAAAAGCCAACAAGAGGAAAAACCACCATGAAATCCACGAAATTCGGCTCGATTATTCAATTATAAAGGTACTCGAATCAACTCAATCTTGATTGAGTTTGGTTCATGTTGTCAAAAGTCCAATGGTAAAATTAATCAAATTATATGGGGAACGAAATACGAACACGAATTATATGAGTAAACTCATCGAGTTGAATCTTGACGTCCAGGAAATTCCCGGAACTGTGCCGCCAACTATTATGAAAATTCAAAAACTCTTGCCGGGGCAAGAATTGGTAAGAGATATTTATTTTTACTTTACATACAAAAACAATTTAGGCTGGAAACATACTCATGTCAAATTGCCGGAAAAACTCAGAAAATATAAATTAGTTGATTCAAATCTGCTCGGTTCTTCAGGATTTCACGGGGTCGAAGAAAAATCTGACACGAATTTCACGAATTACCACGAAAAATCAACAAAAATTCGGGAAAATTCGTGAAATTCGTGTCAAAAATTCAGTCAACCCCCTGTATTCCCAAAGAGCCGGAATATAAAAAACAGATCATATCTGCGCCTCTCTGAGGACAGTAAACTAAACGTTATAAATGTAGCAACAGAAAGCCTTCTCGAAAATCCAGAAAGCATAATTGAACAAATTAGCCGTCAATTTTCAATTAGCAAAAAATCTGATGGTTTTGTCAATTATGAACAGTCAACTAAAGGAGAGAATAAAGACAACAATTTTTATCGAAATTATTATTTAACCGAGAAATGGCGCCATGATTTAACGAGCGAAGCCATTTCTATCATAAACAAATCTGTCGATAAAGCACTCATGTCTTTTTGGGGATACGAAGTTTTGTCTGACAGGGACTAAAAGTAAAATACCTTACCCATGGGCAAGAAAAACATCTCCATTGCTTTGTTTCGCGATCATCCTGCTGAAAAATGGTTTAGCATGGAACGGTATGCAAACGGACTTATCGCCGGCTTCCGCAACATGACGTCAAATATCCAATTGGAAATTCATATACCGCCACCGCCTTGGCGAATTCCACGCGGTCTGTTCTTTCGACGTATGATTCACTACCCATTCTGGGCCAGGCGGCATCAATCTACCGTCAACCATATTGTAGATCATTCGTATGGCCATCTTTTATTCGGAATGAATGCGCAAAGATCAGTCATAACAATTCACGACATTGCTCCTCTCCTCTTTCCCGGGCATAAGTTTGGATTAAGCGGCCTGGCATGGCGGCTTTCCTGGCAAGGAGCGATTCGAGCAAAAAAAATAATTGCTGTTTCTGAATTTACACGCCAACAGGTAATCAAGCAATTTGGCGTTAACCCGGCACGAATCTGTCTCATCCCGGAGGGTGTTGAATCTTCTTTTCAGGTATGGAATCCAGACAAACTGACATTTGTGCAACGCAAGTTTTCTCTTCCAGATCGTTTTTTACTTCATGTAGGCGGTACGCATCCGCGAAAAAATATCGAAGGACTTCTGAAAATTGTAGCCGGGCTGAATATTCCGTTGGTACAAGCTGGCGGACGACCAACAGAAAAGCAAACACGCTTGATGGTTGAATTGGGTATTATTAAAAAAGTAAAATTTCTCGGCAAAGTTTCTGACCCAGATTTGATCGCTTTGTACAATTTAGCAACGGCGCTTCTGTTCCCCTCCCTGTACGAAGGGTTTGGCTTTCCACCGCTGGAAGCAATGGCTTGCGGCACGCCCGTCATATCCAGTAACTTGACCAGTCTCCCGGAAATAGTAGGGGACGCAGGTTTGTTGGTCAATCCTCACAATATCCAAGCATTTCAAGACGCAGTGATGAGGGTTTTGGAAAACGATGAGTTAGCCCATTTTTTACGAACACAAGGATTGAAACGCGCAAAAAAATTCAACTGGGAAGCCACTGCGCTGCAAACCAGCAAAGTCTATGAAAGCCTTTCCTAATCCAAGTCCGATTCTCTTCATCGATCATGCCCCGGCTATTGGCGGGGCGGAACAAAGTTTGCTGCTGATCTTGCAGCATCTGGATAGCACTCAATGGCAGCCGCACCTGGCTTGTCCAGACGGCCGTCTCGCCCAAACCGCTCAATCCCTCAACGTCCCTGTTCACATCGTCCCGCTGCCCCGCCTGCGCCGCTCCCGCCAATTTTCCCGCGACTGGCACGTTGGCTCCAGCGCCATCAGCAAACTGGCCCGGCGGATTGACGCCAAAATTCTGCACGCCAACACTGTCCGCGCCGCCATTTATACCGCCCCCGCCGCCAAAACCACAAGACGGCCGTTCCTCTGGCACATGCGCGATTTCTGGCTGTCGGAAAGCCGACCCAACCGGCTGATGGCAGACACATGGGGTAAACGGTTCCTCTGCCTTTCCGCAGCGCAGGTTATCGTCAATTCTCAGGCAACGGCTTGTCATCTGCCTTGCTCTGGCAAAATCACGGTTCTCCCCAACGCCATTGACATGGCTCGTTTTGACCCCCATATGGACGGCCGTACCCTACGCCAACAATTCAACATCCCCCTGAACATTCCCGTGGTGGGCATGGTCGGGAGGTTACGGCCGTGGAAAGGGCAGCACCGTTTCATCCAGATGGCCGCTCAGGTCAGCCAACAAATGCCGGAGACCCGGTTTCTCATCGTCGGTGGCTCCCCTTTTGGTGTGGCAGACGGGTATGCGGCAGAACTACGGGAACTGGTAAACAAAGCCGGACTCGACACCCGGCTCACCTTCACCGGGCATCTGGACGACGTGCGGCCGGCGCTGGCGGCAATAGACGTGTTTGTTCATCCCGGCGATCCGGAACCGTTCGGACTGGTCAACATTGAAGCAATGGCTATGAGTAAACCGGTCATCGCCTTTGCCCACGGTGCGCTGCCGGAAATTGTGGTAGATGGTGAAACTGGTTTACTCGTTCCGCCTGATAATGTAGCTGGATTAGCCACGGCCGTACTTAACCTATTACGCAATCCTGAAAAAGCGCGAAAAATGGGAGAGAACGGCCGTAACCGCGTAAAAACCCATTTCAATATCAGCCACTACATGCAAAAACTGGACGCTATCTACCGGACTCTCTTATGACTCTCTTTTGTCTGGACTCTCGCACCGCAACCAATCATTTCCCTGGCATCGGCCGCACCGTCAGTAACCTGGCGCAAGCCATCGTCCCGGAACTGGCAGATGGCGAGCAGTTGCTCCTCTTGCGCGACCCCTCACGGCCGTCCCGCTGGCTACTACCCCCCGAATCAGAAAAAGTGATGTGGCTGAATACGGCCGTATCCCCCTTCTCCCTGTCCCAACAATGGCAAATTCCCTGCCGGCTCAAACAGTTTGACATAACGGTATACCACAGCCCCTACTACTTGATGCCCTACCGTTTGCCTTGCCCGATTATCCTGACTCTCTATGATTTGATTCCGCAAAAATATCCGGAATATGTCAGCGCCCGTGCCCGGCTGATATTTCGCCTAACCACTAAGCTGGCTATGCGAAACAACACCCGCGTTATTGCTATTTCTGAAGCCACCAGGCAGGACGTTATGGCCGCGTATCATGTGCCGCCAGAAAAAATTACGGCCGTTCCCCTCGCCCCTGATCCCCATTTTCACCCCCAGTCGGCTGCCGAAATCGAGCGGATCCGACAAAAACACAGCCTCCCGGAAGCGTATGCTCTCTACCTGGGCAGCAACAAGCCGCACAAAAATCTGGAACGACTGGTACAAGCGTGGGCAATGGTAACACGGGAAACACCGCACACATTGGTTATTGCCGGGGCCTGGGACGGCCGTTACCCCCAAGCCAAAGAACTGGCCGCGCAAAAACAAACAAGCGACATCCGTTTTTTGGAGCCGGTAGACGAAGCGGATTTACCGGCTCTTTACAGCGGTGCGCAGCTTTTCGTCTTTCCCAGTTTGTACGAAGGGTTTGGCTTGCCCGTGATTGAGGCGATGGCTTGCGGCACGGCCGTCACCTGTGCCCACACCTCCGGCCTGCCCGAAGTCGGTGGAGACGCTGCTCTCTATTTTGATCCGCTCAACATAGCGGACATGGCCCGACAAATCAACCGCTTACTCACAGATGCGCCATTATGGGAAGAACTGGCCGCCAAAGGATTAGCCCAATCGCAAAAATTTTCCTGGCAAACCACAGCCGCAGCCACCCTGCAAATATATCGTTCACTAAACACTGAATACTGATTACCGTTTACCGATCACCGCTCCACCAACAATTCCCGCAAACGAGACACAACCATCGCCATGGCCACCCGATTCAGGCCGCCATTGGGAATAATCACATCGGCAAACTGCTTGCTGGGTTCCACAAACTTGATGTGCATGGGCCGCACCGTTTCCAGATATTGCAGCACCACCGAGTCCAGGGAACGGCCCCGCTCGTGCATGTCTCGCTCCAGCCGCCGGATGAAGCGGATGTCGGGCGGCGTGTCCACAAACACCTTGATATCCATCAAATCGCGCAGCTTGCGTTTAGTGAAAATCAAAATGCCATCCACCAAAATGATGGGGGCCGGCTCCACCAGCACCGTTTCGTCCGTGCGCCGGTGCCCGGTAAAGTCGTAGACCGGCACAGGTACAGCCTTGCCTTCCAACAGCCACTTGATGTGTTTGATCAGCAGTTTTGTTTCCAGCGAACTGGGATGATCGTAGTTGAGCGCCGCCCGTTCCTCCAGTGATAAATGGGGTTGATCTTTGTAATAAGCGTCGTGAGGCAGATAAGCAATCTGGGACGCGCCCACTGCATCCAGAATAGCACGAGCGGCGGTCGTTTTGCCAGAGGCGGTACCGCCGGCTACACCAAAAACCAAAGGTTTATCATCAGTCATCCTGACATCCTCAAGGCAAAAAAATACCCCGGAACAACCCCCAGGGTATAAAATAAGAAAGCCAGCTTAGGGACTCGAACCCTAGACCTGCTCATTACGAATGAGCTGCTCTGCCATCTGAGCTAAGCTGGCATGATGAGGTAAATTATATCAATGGGCACGGCCGTTGACAAACTCACTCTCAATCAAATAGCTGAAAATTATCCGGGTTCACAGCCCGCGTCTGGTGCATCAATACCGCGTTCAGCAGTTCAATTGCCATACGCGACTCCAACGTCACACCTGCGCGAATGCCCACACAAGGATCATGCCGCCCTTTTTCCAAAGCAAAATCTATCTCATCCAGGTTTTTCCGCACCGATTTTTGCGGCTTGTTGATGGTGGAAGTGGGCTTAAATCCTACCCGGCAAACCAGAGGCATCCCGGTGGTGATGCCGCCAATCAGACCGCCATGGGAATTGCTCTGGTAGCCTGTGCCCCGGATAGGATCATTATTTTCACTGCCGCGCCGAGAGACAACGGCCGTACCATCCCCGATTTCACATGATTGGGCCGCATTCAGCCCGCCCAACGCCCCCATCAGCCGCACCTTCAAGCTCTGGTACAACGGATCGCCCACCAACGCCGGGACATTCACCGCCACTACCTCCACCATCGCCCCCAATGAATCGCCCTCAATCCGGGTTTGCTTGATGAGATCAGCCGCTTCCTGGGCAAAATCTGCGTCCAGCGTATGAATTTCCGCTGTCTCTAACTCTTTCTGTACCGCTTCAATCTCCACCAATGCCACTGTCTGGCTGCCGGTTTCCTGCAAAATCTGCCCAAAATGGCCGCTCAGGCTGCGCCCGGCTCGCAATGACCCTACTTGACTGATGGCGGACAAAAAGACCGTGCCAAATGTTTCCTGCAAAAACAGCCGGGCCACAGACCCGCCAATCACGTCAGAAATGGTGGAGCGGTAACTGGAACGACCGCCGCCGCGCACGTCCACAAAGCCCTTCGACTGATGATATTTCACCAAATCGGTATGGCCGGGGCGAACCGCCCCTTCCGGCCCCATAAATTGAGCATAATGAGCGGATTTTCGCGCGGCCGTCAGGACGATGGCACTGATTGGTTCACCCGTCGTGAATCCTTCTTCATAAGCCTGCGTTTCAAACGATTGCCCGTCTACCGTGGTCTGAATGACCGGCCCGGCCGTCAACCGTTCATGGTCATCCTGGTACAGACCGGAGAGGAAAATCACCTTGTCCTTTTCGTTGCGCGGTGTGCCGTGACGGCTGCTGCCGGGCCGCCGCCGATCCAGCCAGGCTTGCACGGCCGTGCGCGAGATTTTCAGACCGGGGGGACAGCCAAATATAATCGTGGTTACGGCCGGGCCATGCGATTCTCCGGCCCCGGCCACGGCATACAAAGGGCCGCCTAAAATTTCCATCTTGCTGCTCCTGATAATAAAAATTGATGAACTTGATTGTATCACAATGGGTCAGATGGCGTGGCCGGGACAGAATTTTATTTGCCTAACCATTCATCCTGCCTGTATAGTTAGACTCGCAAGAAAATACATGGGCGATTTGCAAAATCACCCTACACTTATGAAGGAGCAGCAAAATGGCAAATGACAAGGAAGAAAAAACGAATAAATTGCTAATCGGTCTGGGGGTGGTGTTTATCATTGCGGCCGTTCTCCTGATGATTGTGGCCGGCGTATTTTTATTGAAGGACCGGCAGGAAAGTGGTGGGGAACCGACGGCCGTACCCCCCACTCCCGAACTGGCAACGCCAACGCCCATTCCTCCGGCCAACACGCCTACCCCTCTCCCCCTACCCACCAACACCCCCCAGATAGAGCAGCCCACCCAACCCGCCAATCCCCTGGCCAACACCGCCTGGACGCTTATCAACTTCGGCGATCCGACATTAGGGCTGGCGCCGGGCACTATTATTACGGCCGAGTTTGGCCCGGATACCATTACCGGCTCGGCCGGCTGTAACGATTACAATGGTAATTACACCATTTCCGGCAGCAAACTCTCGGTAGGGGCTTTAACCAGTACGCGGCAGGCATGTGATGAACTGGTCATGCAGCAGGAGCAAAATTATTTAACCGCGCTGGAAGATGTCCGTACTTATCTAATTGTAGGCAAACTGTTGTACGTCTCTTACGTGAGCAGTTTTGGTCCGGGCACGTTGGTCTATGGCCCGCCCGGAACACCGCCCAACTATGTTATTCCGCCGGAAACAGGCCCCACCACCCGGACAGAAACGATCAGCGGTAATATAACGCCGGGTCAGGCACGGCAATCCTTTATCAACGCCGAAGTGGGTGAAACGCTGGCCATCACTATTACCTCGGCAAACAACACGGCCGTATTCTCCGTTTCCGGCCAGAGCGACCATGTGATCTACGCCCGCGAAGTCACCAACTGGTCAGCCACACTCACCGTCACCCAGGATTATCTGGTCACAGTCACTTCCACAGCCGCCGAGGGGTCGGAAGCTGTTTCCTACGAAATGATCGTTTCCCTGACATCAGGTGGTTAGCCAGGAATTATGTTTGAACAAGATCGGATTCTGACACGTTTGCAGCAGCGGGTGATGGCGGATCGGGAGATTGTGGTCTGCTTTTTGTCTGGCTCTTACGGCCGTCGCCAGGAAGATGCGTATTCAGATTTAGACGTAGCCCTGGTTTTTGCCGACGAGATGGCGCGGGAAACTGCCTGGCAGCGCCGCCGCGAGTTTATCCAATCGGTAACACCCTACGTACCGGCCAAATCATTTGACGCAGACCATGTACGGCCGTATCTGCACAACGCCCTCTACAGCAACGGCGCCAAAGTGGATTACCGGTACGAAGCCCTGGACAGCCTGACGCCCAATCCCCAGGATCGGGACATCCGCATCATCAAAGACCGTGACGGCTGGGCGGAACAGTACCAACAAGCCTGCGCCGGGGCCATCCTGCCCCAACCGCGCCTGACAGCCGCAGAACTAAAAGCGCTGGATGATCGTTTCTGGGTAAGATACTGGAACGCTCTGCGCCGTTTGCTGCGCGGTGATTTTGACACACCGTTTACCGGCTACCTGGACTTGCTCAACTTCATCTTGCCGCCCTTTCTGGATGTCCTGCCGCCGGAAGAACCGGCGCGGCAGGCGTTGATCAACGTCTTTTACAACCACGATACCGGGGAAACGGCCGTTCACATGCGTCATCTGCTGGAAAATTACCTGGCCGCCCGCACGGCCGTCATTCGCCGCCTGCAATTGGACTTCCAACCGGATGCTCGCTTTGAAGCGGACATTCAGCGCCTGGTGCAAAGCAAAACAGCGTAGAGCAATTTTGAAAATTGCTCAACAAAGGAGAAAGTATGTTACCCAAGTTGCTGCTGCCCGCTTTTGTTATTGTCTGGTTACTGGCTGCCTGCCAGCCGGGGGCCAATACGGCCGTATCCCCCGAACCCACCCAAGCAGCCGCCCTCGAATCCCAGCCAACGACCGTACCCACAAATACACCCGAATCGGAACCGGACGCGCTGGCTATCCTGGATCAATCCGCCGCAGCCATTAGCCAATTAAACACCTTAACCTATATTTCGCACGTTAAAAATCGAATAGAGAGATAAAAGTGGCGAAGGTACTCACTTGATGGCAAAGTAGAAGGTGA